>CBIHPL010000024.1:0-14935 GCA_966212005.1 uncultured Asticcacaulis sp. | reverse complement strand
CACGGGAAGGCGGTCGGAGACGCCAGGCTGAGCGGGACGGTTTCTTCCACGCCGTTTTCGTCGAGCGCGAAATTGACGGTCCCACCACTGGCCGACGCCGTCAGATTCTGGGTCGACATGATGCCGCCCCCCCAGGTCACGAAGGCGTGGTTGGTGTTGAACGGATCGAGCGCCACGCCGCTCCAGTTGCCGAGATAGCTACGGGTGCCGTTCCAGGGCGCCGCACTGAGGTTGACATTGACATTGGCGGTAGCGTCGACCCAGGACTGGCCGCCGTTGGTGGTCCGGTGCAGGGACTCACCGTGGCCGTCATAACGGTTGACGCTCATCACGGCGACAACGCCGGAATGCGCCGGATCGACCGACAGGCCCGAGAAGCCGTAGTCGGCGAACCAGCCGGCCAGTTGCTGGCTGTCGTTCGGAGGCGTGATGTTGGTCCAGTTGCCGCCGGCCACATTGTACTTCCACACCTGGCCATGCTCCAGGCCGCTCGGCCCGCCGCCGCTCGTCCCCGAAGCTGCCCGCGAATAGGTGATGTAGAGATTGCCGTCAGGACCGATCTGGCCCTGTTGCGGGAGCAGGCCCGTCGGTGCGCCCGGAACCAGCGACCAGCTATTGCCGCCGTCGGTGCTGCGGTAAAGTGTGGAGCCGTTGCTGGCGGCCTGCGCCGTGCTGACGCCGGCAAAAATGGTCTTCGTGGCCTGGCCCGACGCACTCGACGGCTTGTGCATGGCGACGAAGGCAACGCCCGCACCGGTGTCGTTGTTCGACATAGCCGGGAAGCCGGTCACCTTGGACCAATTGTAGCCGTTATTAGTGCTCTTCCAGAGGCCGTTGTTCGAGGCCCAGGCCGAGGTGTTGGCGGTACCGTAGAACAGCACCGAACCCAGGTTCGGGTCGACCGCCAGGCGCGGGCCGACATTGCGGCCGGCCTCGTTGCCGTTGACCTCGAACGGAAAGGGCACAATCTGGAAGCTGTATCCCTGGTTCCACGAAATCAACAAGGCGCCGCAGCAGTTGGTTTGCCAGTCATGGCCGCCACCGGCAACCATGTAGAGCAAGTTAGTATTGTTGGGGTCGACAGCGATGGCTTGAACGTTGTTGTCCGCGGCCTGGTCCGGGGTCAGCCAGTCGAGCAGCGGCACCCAGGTGCTGTTCGACGAATTGTAGCGATAGGCGCCACCCACGTCGGTGCGGGCATAAAACAGGCCCTGCTGGCCTGGATGGGCGATAACTTCGGGCACGTAGCCGCCGCCGCCGATCTTTGCGGTCTGCCAGGTGTAGCTCTGTGCGATAGCGGGGGACACTGTGGAAATCGCCGCCGCCGAAATTACAAGCGCGCTGACGGCCAGCCCTTTTAAAAGGGCATGACGCAAGGTTTTTTTCATGTCGTCCTTCCTGTTTTTTTGAGCCCGAAGCAGGCGCACGACCACAAGAGAACTAGGGCCGACACTCCCTACCAAAGGCGAGTCTTATTGTTAGACCCATGAACAGAGATACACAGCAAAACGTCATATGCAAAATTAATTTTTACATGTAAATTTTAAATTGAGTGATTTCAACTAGCCCGATATCGTTAGTTGGCGACCTTCGAAATACATATCGTGAATAAAAATTATGCGAAATAAAACAGAGCATTAAAATAGCACAAACGTTATCACTACCTATTGAAACCTATATGGTTCAGATAATTAGTCCTGCGACTGAAAATAAAGATATGAAATGTATTTTTATCAATGATTTCACAGCACTGATAACGACAGATCGCAGTTAACCCACCATGCGGGCGAAGCATGAATAACGTTCACCCGATGGCAGGCTGACACTCGTGCAGAGCGCACCAGGCCACGGACAGTCTCCCCGCCACTTCCGCGCCCTCGAAGACCTCGGACGGTCGTGATCGCCCACGAAAAAGGGGAGACTGTTTCGGTGCCTGAACTGCATTCCGACCGTAAGATCGGCCTGCAAAGCCCGCCAGTCCCGAAGCCCATCCATATCGGCCGGTTTGGACATCACTGAGCAGCGTTTTTTGTTCAAACCGTATTTGCTTCTTATTCGGGATCGCCAACAGTGGGATCGGGGTTCCAGGCAACATGTGAACGATATCATGTGGCAACGCATTCTGACTCCCCAGCGCCTGTTCATCGCCGCCGTCATCACCCTGCTGATCTATTTCGGCCTGTTTCAGCTGGCCGGCGCGCAGACGCCTGAAAATACCGACTATGTGGCAGCCGTCACGGTTGCCGCCGATGAACTCCATTCCGTCGACACGGAACTGACCGACGATCTGGCCGAGGATGAACGCCGCCAGCTTCGCCTCCGGATAACCGGCGCACGCAGTTCGGCGCAGGAAGCGCTCGAAACCATGGAGGAGGAGCTGGCGCTCGTCGTCGAGCGGGAGACGCAGCTGGGACCAAAACCGGCCGGCGCGACCGAGCCGCCGGACATTTTGGCGCAACGACAGGAACTCACCCAAAGACGCGGCATGCTGGAGGCGGCGATCAAACGCGGGCGGCTGGTGATCGTCGAGGCCGAGCAGCTCGGCGACAGGCTCAAGGCCGACCGGACCGAACAGATCACCAACGAGATTTCCACGCGTGCCTATTCTCCACTGGCGCCGCGCTTCTGGGTCGATTTTTCCAAGGCCGCCGCCGGTGACCTGAAACGGCTGGGACGGCTCATCGTCGCCGGCAACACCAACCTCTATAAAGGGCTGAAGGACGGCTGGTGGGTTGCGCTGGCCGGACTTGCAGCCGCAATTATTCTCACCTGGCCGGGGCGGCTGGTGGCGCGGTCCGCCGGGCAGAAATACCTGATCAGGGTCACTCCGGCCAATCGCCTGCGCCGTTCGGGCTTTGCCATTTGGCGCATCGTGACGGAAACCCTCCTGGGCTTCGCCGCCGCAGCGGCGCTGGTATCGGCCGTTCGCTGGGCGGGCATGGTCCATCCACGCTGGGAACCGATTGCGACGGCATTCGTAAACGGCGTGACGATCAGCAGTTTTATCACCAGCCTGGCCGGGGCGGTGCTGATGCGCAAGCAGCAATCCTGGCGGCTGCTGCCGGTCAGCGATCAGGTCGCAGGGGACCTGCGCACATGGACGTGGCTCCTTGCCACCTTGTCGCTCATCTACGCGTTGCTTGACGCCGTCAGTGTCGCCATGTCGGCCAGCCCGCCGGCCATGTCGCTCATGCACATCGTCATGGTCATGGGCCAGGTCGTGTTTTTCACCGGCATACTCATGACGCTCGCGCGATTGCGCCTGGCCGCGCACGCCGCAGACAACGCGCCGCGTCACACCCCCCTGGCGCTGCTGACCGTCGCCGCATGGCTGGTCGTCATTGTCGGGACCCTGGCCGTACTGACGGGATATATTGCCTTCAGTCTTTTTCTGGTCCGGTTCATTGCCTGGATGATGATCGTCGGCGCCACGGTTTACGTCGCGTGGCTGTTCGTCGACGATATCGCCACCAACATCTTCTGCGCCAGCAGCCCCATGGGGCAGTGGATCGTGACCGTCATCGGCACGCGCGGCGCCCTGATCGACCAGGTAGGCGTGGTATTGTCCGGCGTGCTGCGGCTTACCCTTGCCTTACTGGCCATCACAACCCTGTTGTTTCCGTTCGGTACCGGCTTTGACTCGGTCATCGAGCAGGCCGTCGCGCTGACCAATGGCGTCAAGATAGGTGAAGTCACCCTGTCGCCGGGCGCCATCGCCCGCGCCGTCATGGTCCTGGTCGTCGGTGTCGCGGTCGTCCGCCTGTTCCAGTCGTGGCTGAACACACGCTATCTGCCCAAGACCGAATGGGATGCCGGCGCACGCAACTCCGTAAGCGTGATCGCGGGCTATGCCGGCACGATCCTGGTTACCTTCTGGGCAATTGCCTCGATCGGCATCGGCATGGAACGCATCGCCCTTTTGCTGTCAGCCTTATCGGTGGGCATCGGATTCGGATTACAAGCCATAACCCAGAATTTCGTTTCCGGGCTGATCCTGCTGGCCGAACGGCCGGTCAAGATCGGCGACTGGATCAAGATCGGCAATGACGAGGGCGATGTGAAGCGGGTCAGCGTGCGGGCAACCGAAATCCTGCTGGCCGATCACTCCACCCTGATCGTCCCCAATTCCGAACTGATCACCAAGTCCGTTCTCAACAAGACGCACGCCAATGCGCTTGGGCGCATCCAGATAGAGTTTTCCACGCCCCTCGGCACCGACGTTGCCCAGGTCCGGTCCCTGGTCATGGCGGTGTTCGAAGCCGAGACGCGCGTGCTGAAAGACCCCGCGCCCGCCGTATTCATCGACGGCATCGCCGATGGCAAGGTCCTGTTCAACTGTTTTGGACACGTCGCCAGTCCCCGGGACGCCTATGGCGCGCGCAGCTCGGTCCTTCTCGACCTGCTCCAGCGCTTCCGTTCGACAGGTATCGATGTCGGGACGGTGCCGCAGAAGTTCGAATTTCTTGGCGCCAACGGCCTGCCCGCCGTGGCGCCGCCGGCCGACAAGCCATCATAGTCAGACATGCCCCGTGCCTGATTCTCGAAGGGCTCACCGATGCCGTCCGCCGGAGATATAGCCGGGTGGCCGCCAGGAGGCCTACTAGCGCGAGAAGCATCATGACTCATAGGCGCGTGCTCCGGCAAATTCTTAAAGGTTGCCGAAGACCAGCGTTACCAAACCCGCCATCAGACCCGTCGTCAGGCGGATTGACGGTTCGGGCGAGCCCCGTGCCGCTTCGCGTCGAGCATGGAACTTTATAGTATTGTCACTTCGGCGGCGCGGATGAGTATTCTTTCCTGACGGAACTGGCGCTCCAAGTGCTCGCGATAGGATGTCCACCAGCCCGCATCGATCGTCTCGGCCAGGACTTCGAAAATGACGATGTCGTCCCGGACGGTTTTGTCGTCATGCGCCCAGAACCCGGCCGCCGGCGCGCGGCTGTAGACGGTCAGGCCTCCGAACCTGCTGGTCAGTGTTTGGCGCTCTGCCTCGAAGCGCTGCGCGGGAAAAGACTCTCCGCCGCTCGCGGTCAACGGGATGAAGATCTCTACGACATGCATTTCGTCACCGGAAAGCGTCCAGCCCAGCCGAAAAGAAAGGGGAGGCTGCCGCCTCCCCACATAGCTCAGGCTTCGGAGTCGCCGGAGCCCTTGCGGCCGGAACCGCTGCGGCCCGAACCGGACTTCGATACTGAATTCTTGTGGCTCTGCTTGCCGGCTTCAGCATGTTGAGCGCTCGAACCGCCCTGCTTACCCTTGGTCGTTGACGTTTTTGAGGTTGGCATATGACTTTCCTTTTGATGCCCCACTGTGGGGCTCAGCACTATGCCGTTCATCATCTCAAATTGCCGGATACATGAACCCGGGCGTTCATAAGGTTTCGGAAAGGCGAGCGGGGCGGAAGCCACTTTGGCCATCTTGGTAATAATTCGTCTTTGCAGATCAGCTGGCTCAAGCGGCTCCGGCACGTCATGCGCATTCCGCCGTCAATGCGGCCGTGTGCTTTAATCACGATGCTCGAAATACAGCGGTCAGCCATCCGGTCACGATATCGCGAGCGTCATAGGCATGCCAGAAAGGCATTCTTATAAGCAATAAGTCTGATGATTGACGAATTATCAACTGGTTTATAAATACCGGTCCATTTTGCCACATGTAAAATTATAGAGCAAACATTTTTCAAATATATTTAATCAACCGGCCATTCATGACTTAACTAATTGTATTTGCTGCCTATTTATACCAATTTCCCCACGGCAACTCGCCACGCGATCTAGATGTTTCGGCGGTTTATATAAAAGTAGATTCTATTTATGAATCTTACAGTGTCGCGTCACTGCAACGGCAGCAAAATTTACAACAAAATAGTCTGACTTTTTGCTTGAAAAATGTGACCGTTATCATAACCTCGTTTCGTCGCTGCGTGCATGGAGTGCCGGGAGGCTGGTGCGGAAAGGCACAACATCAGGCGCGCAGGCGACACCAACAAAAAACAAGCGCTTCCCGCCAATGCGCGAGAGGCCAAATTTCCTCAGGCCCACAAGGCTGATCGAGGGAGGGAGACAAAAAAGATGAAATCCGCAAAGGACAGTTCTGTCCGAAATGGCGCCCCCGTGCGCCCTCGCTCCCGTTTGGGAGGCGTACTGCTCGGTACCACAGCCCTGGCCACCGCGTTGCTGGCGACCTCGGCATTCGCGCAAGACGCCGCGCCGGCAGATGCCGCCGCAGCCGACACGCCAAAGGAAGATACGGTCGTTGTCGTTACCGGCATCCGTGGCGCGCTCCAATCCGCAGCGACAACCAAACGCAAGGCAGCAACCTTCGTCGACTCCATCACCGCGTCGGACGTCGCCGCCCTGCCGGATTTGTCGGTTGCTGAAGCCCTCCAACGCGTCCCAGGTGTGTCGGTTACGCGTTTCACGCTTGGCGGCAGCCCCGACTTCCCATCCCCCGAAGGCCGCGGCAACCTGATTCGTGGCCTGGGTTTCGTGCGCTCGGAGTTTAACGGTCGCGACGCCTTCAGTGCGAACGGCGGCCGCGCCCTGGACTGGTCCAGCATTCCGCCGCAACTGGTCGGCGCTGTCGACGTCTACAAGAACTCGTCGGCCGACCTCATCGAAGGCGGTATCGGCGGGACGATCAACCTGCGTACGCTCGAGCCGTTTGACCGCAAGGGCTATTTCGCATCGGTCTCGGCGGACTTCAACTACGGCGACCTGGCCAAAAAATGGTCGCCCTCCTACAACGCCGTGATCAGCAACCGCTGGCAGACCTCCATGGGCGAATTCGGCCTGATGGGCGGTTATTCGACGTCCAACCTGAAGTCGATGATCCATGGCTGGCAGCAGCCTGCCCCGATTCCGCGTGGCCCCAACACGGGCAATCCGCTCCTGACCAATGAGCCCGCCAGCACAACGACGATTGTTCCGGGAAAGACGGTTGGCGCTATCCTGGGCTTCCAGATGCGCACCAATGAGGTCGAACGCGACCGCGACAGCACCTACCTGGCGGCGCAGTGGAAAAACGACACTATGCGCCTGACCGGAAAGTACGTCCGGGTCGTCAACGAAAGCTCCGGCGTCGAATATACGCTTGAATCGTTCCCCGCAGGCGGTAACAACCAGCGGTATTCGGTCACCAATGCGACATTCGACAACACGACGCTGCCCGGCCTGAACCGCTGTAACGTTCCTGAGGTGAGCACCGAGCGACCCGTTGATTACTGCGAAACGCAGTTCCCCATCGACGGCGGCCTCATGACGTCCGGCTTGGTGACGAATGATTTCGATAGCTGGGTCGGCACCTATGGCCTTGGCGTTGCCGTTCTCGGCATCGGCCGGACCGAACGGACTACGACCGACGACCTCAGCCTGAACTTCAAATGGCGCCCGACGGACCGCCTGTATGTCGAAATGGACGTCCATAAGACCACGGCTTCGGCGACGTCCAACGAAATGTGGGGCGGTTCGCAAACCTACGCCAATGCCTTCATCGTACCTGGCCTCGACAATCCGCAGGTAACCCTGACGGCCGACCCGCGCACCAAGGTCAACCCTGGCAATATTGCCGGCAACAACATCGGTACGAGCAGCAACCCTATCTACAAGATCACGCCTGGCCCTCAGCAGGGCATGAACGATCCGAACTCAGCGTTCTGGCTCTATGCCGGTGAAGGCCATCGCGACGGCAAGGGGCAGCTAACTGCCGCCAAGATCGATGTTCAGTATGATTTCGAAGGCGATTCCTGGTTCAAATCGGTGAAGTTCGGCGCCCGGCGCTCCGAGCGCTCACAAGTCAACAAGGAAATGGAGGTCAACTGGGGCAGCATCGCTCCGGCTTGGGAAGGGACCGGCCTCGGCATTTTCTCGTCGCAGGCAACCCCGGCGTATAACGAAGTCGATTTCAAGGACTTCTACCGCGGCGGCGTCCTCCAGGGCGAAAACACCGAGTTTCTGGCCATCCGCCGTGACCTGCTCCTCGATCCGGTCGCGATGCGCGACTACGTCTACCACGAGCCGACCTTCGTCAATGCCGACGGCAGCCGCAAGTCCGGCTGGAGGACCCAACTCGGAGCCGACGGCAAGCCCAACTATGATCCGGCCCGTATTTCCGAGATCGTTGAAACCACGACAAATGCATACCTGATGATGAATTTCGGCAAGGAATTCGACAATGGTATGTCGATCGACGGCAACTTCGGCGTCCGTTACACGACGACGAACCTCGCCTCGGAAGGTTTCATGGCTTACCGGTCGATCGATCAGGATCAGCAAACCGCTGGCACGGTGGATGCTCCCCGGACACCAGATGCCGAATCGCACGACGCGGTGCAGGACTACCTGCCGGAAACGACGCGCTGGCTGTGTCCGGCTCTCCCCGCCCCGCCGGCAGCCGGCTATTACGCGGCATGCCCGTCCGGTCAGGTTGGCAAGTCGGAAGCCAGAACGGTTGAAGTCAAGGATGACGCCTATTGGCTGCCGTCGTTTAACGTGAAGTGGAACCTCAACCAGGACATGCTTATCCGGTTTGGCTACAGCAAGAATCTGAGCCGTCCGAACGTTCAGGACATGCGTGCCGGTCAGCAGACATCGGCGGTTACGACCAGAATTAACTACCCGCCAATCGCGGCATGTACTCCGGTCGGTAGCTGTACACAGGATCCTCTATATCGTGTGGACCGTGGCGCTCAGAACATCACGCTCGACCAGATCCGGGTGACCGGCGGCAATCCGTTCCTGAAGCCAACGACGGCGGTCAACTACGACCTTTCGTATGAATGGTACTTCCAGGGCGGTATGCTTTCGACCGCCGTCTTCAAGAAGGATTTGGAGAACATCATCCAGGGCGGTGACCTGACGCTTGGCTCCATGACGCTCGACGGCAAGACCGTGAACGTCGTCTATGGCGGTCCGGTGAACGCTGATGAGGCTAACCTTCAGGGGATCGAACTGGCCTATCAACAGTTCTATGACTTCCTCCCTGGCTGGATGTCACACTTGGGCCTTCAAGCCAACTTTACCTACATCGAATCCAGCGCCACGCCTCCGCCCGCGTACATCGACGCGAACGGTGACGGAACGCCGGACGACTTCGGCACGATCTATCGCTTTGGGGTGAACGACCTTCTCGGCCAGTCCAAGTACCTCCTCAACGTTGTCGGCATCTATCAGGACGATAAGTGGGAAGCTCGCCTGGCATATAACTGGCGGTCGGAAAACCTGGTGTCGTATCGTGACTACATCACTGGCGACCCCATCTACTACTCGGATTCAGGTTTCCTGGATGGATCGTTGAAGTACAACATCAACCGTCAGGTCCAAATCAGCCTGAATGCCTCCAACCTGCTGGATACGAAAAACAAGGCCGAGGCGCAGATCGACGCCAGCGGCCGCCGCGTGGACCGTTTCAGCTTCCTGAACGACCGCCGCTTCGTGTTCAGCGTGCGTTACCAGCACTAAGCCAAGCGTAAGCGTGCATCTGGCAAGGGGCGGGTTTTTCCGCCCCTTGTTCAGATCTCTAAACGCCGGGTTTGGGCGCCGCTGATTGCCTTCGGCTTGACGCCGTTCAGAGCGAAAGGAATTCCATTATGAAGAAAATACTAACAAAACTGGCTATCATTCTGGCAGTTGGCACGGCTGTGGTGGCTCCTGGCGTGGTTGCCGCCAAGGCACCGGTTTACAAGGCCGCCGGACCGAAGGGCGGCGCCGGCTACACCACATCATCCATGGGTGAAAACCGGTATGCCGTTGTCTATACGGGCGATTCGCGCATGAAGCGCGATGTCGTCGCAAACTACGCCCTGCTTCGCGCCGCCGAGCTTACCTCGGAGTCGGGGTTCGAATGGTTCGCCGTTCTCAGCACTTCGGTCAAGGACATCGAAGTCGGCAGTGCCGATGATATGGCCTCGCGTACCGGACAGTTCATGGGCAATCCCAATTCTGCAACGACTGGCGCGGGATCGGACCAATCGGCAGGCAGCGGCGGCGGGGACGCCAATGTTGCCATGGGTCCGTCCACCGGGGGCTTTGGCGGCGGGGACGTTCCGCCGGCGGTTCTAGAGCGCTGGAAGCCGAAAAAAGTCGTCCAGGCGCTCCTGATCATCCAGATGGGCAAAGGTGACAACGCCACCTTCCCCGACGTGACGAAACAGCCGGAAATCTTCGACGCCAAGTCAACGACAGAGGAAATTCGCGCCACGATGAAATAAGGCGCGTCCAGAGGGCAGCGCATTGGAGTGAACACATTCCTTTGCACTGCACTCGTTAGAGATATCACTATACTGGTAGTTCAGCCGCTTTTATTCCGAGAAATAAAGCTGAGAATTTCCAGTATTTGCGTTCATTTTCAAATTACAAAGCATATTTGCACAAAGTTTATTTATTAAATCCAATAATGTTAAAAAAAATACACATTGTATTCGTTAATTACTTGACGCGAGCGAATATATATTTTACCGTCATTACGGCTTCAACTCTTCTCCCGGAAGATTGTCCCGCCCCTACAGGGTGCCGCAGCCAAGAAGGCGGCACCCCCTTTTTTTTCAGGTTTCGCCCCATCCGCAGCCAGCGATCGCGCTGGCTGCGGATGGGGCATCATTTCTTGTATGCCGGAGAAGGCGGCGATGGATGGACGTGCAGCTGTATGAAATTGGTCAGTCCAGGTCACGCGTCGTTGTGATCGACAATTTTCTGCCTGAGGCGAGACGGGCCGTCGACCTCGCCGCCGCCATGGCGCCCTTTCCTCCAGAAGGTGAAACCGCTTATCCCGGCCTGCGCCGGCAGATCAATCCGGACGACACAGCATCACGTTACGTCATCGCCTGCATGAAAACCGTGGCGCCTTTGATCGGCAAGGTGTTCGCATCCCCAGGCTTTCGCCTGCTTGAGGCGAGCTTTTCCCTGGTAACCACCCCTCCTGAAGCCCTTAGCGCCGTACAGCGCCTGCCGCATTTCGACTGGGCCGATCTCAACATTCTTGCCGTCCTGCATCACCTTCATGACGTGCCGGACACCGGAACATCCTTCTACCGTCACATTGCCTCCGGGGTAGAGCGCGTCGATGCCGAAGCTGCGCCTAGGTTGCGCCAGGCCATGCGGGACGAAGACGCACGCCTTGGCGCAGCCGAGGGTTTCACAACCGGAACCAGCGACCGCTACGAAAAGATTTTCCATGTCGAGGGACGATTTAACCGGTTGGTGATCTACCAGGGCGCCCTGCTACATTCCGGCGACATTCCTCAGGATTTCGCATTCAGCAGCGATCCCCGCACCGGGCGGCTGACCGGAAATATTTTTATCCAGGTCAATGCGCCGCCCCTTGCCAATCCGACCGCTGCTGGAAACGCGTAGAACAGGATGCTGAAATGAGTGAAAATCCGGAGGCTATAAAAAGCATATGCATCCTGGGCGGCGGTACGGCCGGCTGGATGACCGCTTCAGCCCTGGCGCACAAGCTTCAAGGATTGCCCATTTCCATCACACTCGTCGAATCGGACGAGATCGGAACGGTCGGCGTAGGGGAAGCAACGCTGCCTCATATCCGCAGCTTCAACACGGCGCTCAACATAGATGAGGTGGCTTTCATGAAAGCCACCGAAGCCACGTTCAAGCTGGGCATCGAATTTTGCAACTGGGGCCGTGTGGGCGACCGCTACATCCATCCGTTCGGGGATTATGGCGAAAAGATCGATGGCGTTCCGTTTTACCAGTACTGGCTGCGGCTAAAGGAGCTGGGCGAAGTCTCGCGCCTGGACGACTACGCCTATCCGATCGCCATCTCTGAAGCGAACAGGTTTCGCCATCCATCGGCAAATCCTGACGAGATCGAATCGACCTTCGGATACGCCTATCAATTCGACGCCACGCGGTACGCGGCATTTCTGCGTCAGTTCGCCGAAAGCCGCGGTGTATCCAGGCGTCAGGGGAAGGTCGTCGATACCCGGTTGAATGCACAAAACGGGCATGTCGCGTCATTGACACTCGACAGTGGCGAGGTCGTGGCCGCCGATCTGTATGTCGACTGCTCCGGGTTTCGGGGCATCCTTATCGAGCAGGCGTTGAAAACCGGGTACGATGACTGGAGCCGCTGGCTGCCGTGCAACCGTGCACTGGCCGTTCCAACGGAATCGCGTGGCGCTCTTACACCTTTTACACGCGCAACGGCCCTTGAGGCTGGATGGCAGTGGCGGATACCTCTTCAACATCGCACCGGCAACGGCCACGTCTATTGCAGCGGCTTCATCAGCGACGACGCCGCGGCAAGCCGACTTCTCGGTAACCTGGATGCCCCCGCCCTGGGCGATCCGCGGCAACTGTATTTTACCACCGGCCGCCGCCGGCGCTTCTGGAACCGCAATGTCGTCGCCATTGGTCTTGCCGCCGGGTTTCTCGAGCCGCTCGAGTCGACCTCGATCCATTTGATTCAGGAAGGGATCACCGAACTGTTGCAGATCTTTCCCGACAAGCGGTTTCTCGAGTCCGACATCGACGAGTACAACCGGCGCATGGGCCTGAATTTCGAGCGGGTGCGGGACTTCCTTCTGCTCCATTACGTGGCAACCCAACGCGACGACAGCGAGATGTGGCGTTACTTCCGCAATATGACGCTTCCGGACAGCCTGGATGAGAAGATCCAGGCGTGGCTTACCCGCGGGCATCTCATCCGTTACGAGTTCGGCGTCTTCCTTCCGCCCAGCTGGATTGCCGTTATGCTTGGGCAGAATCTGGTGCCGCGAAACTATGACCCCCGCGTGAGCCGGTTACCTGAGCAGGCGCTGCGACAGGCGGGCGGCAGCCTGAAACAACGGGTGCATGACGCCGCCGCCGCCACGCCGGACCACGGCGCCTATATCCGGAAGATGGGAGCCGCCTCCGACACCGGCCCGCTTCTGGCGGGAAGGGGGTAGCGCCATGACGTCTGCGAACCTCTCACCTGGCCGGCCGGCCGGCCGTAAAATAGTGGTCTGCGGGGGCGGGCTGGCGGGCTGCATGACCGCGGCCGCACTTGCCGCCTATCGGTCTGAAGCGCTCGACATCACATGGATTGCCTGCAAGCCGGCGCCGGACGCCGATATCCTTTACGGTAACCTCGCCCCACCGGAGTCCTACGATTTCAATCTCGGGCTCGGGGTCGGCGAGCCGAACCTGCTTCTGGAAAGCGACACGGCCTTTTCCTATGGTGCCCACTACCGGTCCTGGGGGGAGCGTCAACTGGACTGGGTCCAGGCCTTCCACCTGCCCTTACCCGTGCTGGAAGGGGTGCCGTTTCACCATTACCTGACGCAGCAAGGCATCGAAGAGCTGGAGCCTTTCCTTGTATCCGCCCTGGCCGCCCGACGTGGAGCCTTTGCACACCCTCCGGAAGACCGTGGCAACCCCCTGTCCCGCGCCGAATACGGCTACCATTTTGACGCCGAGGATTATGGACGCCTGTTCGACAGTGCCGCTGTCCGTGCCGGTATTTCCAGGATCGACGCAGAGATTGCCGGTCTGGATACGGCCGATGGCAATATCAGCGCCGTTCACCTGAGCGACGGCCGATCCGTGACAGCCGACCTGTGGGTGGATGCGACGGGACCGCAGGCTCATCTGTTGTCGCAGGCCGGTGCAAAAGCTCTTGGCAAGCGGCGCCTTGTCGCACATCTTGCCCGCACGCAGTCAGACGATGCAGTGGGCGGCGTCACGGTTGTAACGGGCGATCCCGATGGCTGGCACGCCCGAACGCCGCTGCGGTCCTCAGTCCTGTCCCTGACCGTGACCGATGCGGAGAAAGCCCAGGCCCCTCTCGCGCACGGCCAGGCCATCTCTACGCGGTCCGCGACGGCGACGATCGGAAGGCGGGAAGCCGCCTGGCTGGGCAACTGCGTCGCTGTCGGTCAGGCGGCGTGCGTCGCGGAGCCCCTGACGCCCGCCCCGATGATCTTGCTGCAGCGGGACATAGAGAGGCTGCTGACCTTGCTGCCTGTTTCGAACGACATGGCGGTCGAGCGCCGGGAATTCAATCGCCAGGCGGAGGCCGACTTCGCCCACGCCGGACTGTTTACAGGCGCCCTGTTTAAAACGGTGCCGCCCGCGGACTCTTCCTATTGGCGTCTGGCCTGCGAAGAGCCCGACGACGACCGTCTGCTGCGCAAGATCGAACAGTTTGAAAGCCGCGGGCTGCATGTCGCTTTTGACCTCGAGCCCTTCAGCCCCGAGGACTGGCTCATCCTCCATTACGGCATGAAGCGCAAACCCGGCCGGTACGACCGGACCGCCGACCGCGCTGACCGGGCAGGCGTGAAGGCCTATCTGGATAACATGCGCCGCGAGATCGGCGTCCTGGTCCGCTCCATGCCGCCGCATGGCGTCTATCTGAATGGCCTGACCAACTATCTGCGGCAGAACAAGGGATAAACCGTGACGTCTTATTTGAAGGAAATCGTCATCCTGGGCGGCGGTTCGGCCGGCTGGATGACGGCCGCGGCCCTGTCCAGCCTGGTTGATCCGGAAAAGGTCGCCATCACCCTGGTCGAGTCCGACCAGATTGGCATGATCGGCGTGGGTGAGGCGACCATACCGGACATTATCAACTTCAATCGCTTGCTGGGGATTCAGGAAGACGAGTTCATGAAGGCGACCCACGCTACGTTCAAGCTGGGCATCGAATTCATCGACTGGGGCCGCAAGGGGGATGCCTATATCCACCCCTTTGGTACGCATGGCGTCGACATGAACGGTTTTGACTTCCATCAGTATTGGCTGCGCGCCCGCGCGGCCGGAGATCCGCACCCGATCGACGACTACAGCATGAGCGCTGTCGCTGCACGCGAAGGGCGGTTCGACCTGCCAGGAACGAAGTCGAACTCGCCACGGGCCCATATTCGTTATGCATACCATTTCGACGCGACCCTCTATGCGCGATATCTGCGTAATTATGCCGAGCAGCGTGGTGTCCG
>CBIHPL010000023.1:0-15013 GCA_966212005.1 uncultured Asticcacaulis sp. | reverse complement strand
GCCCTGCCGGCGCCGGTAAACGCAACGCCGGAACAGATGAAGGAATATAATCGCCGCGAGGCAGAGCGCCAGGCGGTCAAGGATCTCGCCTTCGACCCGATGGTCGATGACCCGGGCTATGTCTCGCCGCTGTCCAGCCATGTTCGTCCGGCGAAGCCCTGAGGCTGCGGCGGCTCTGCCTACCGCAAGCCGGCAAGAACCTGACGATGGGTCGGCATAGCGTCGACCGTGTGGGCGACGGCCCGTTGCAACGACGCCAGTTTCTGTTCGACGTCCTCGGGCTCATGGAGGTCGGCCAGCGAGTCATAGCCTGTGGGCAAGACATTCTGTCCCACCATCACCGAGAACCAGCTGGCCGGCTGAAACAGCTCCCCGGGTGACAGGACAATGCGTGAGCTGGAACGGAAATGGTCCATCTTGTACGCCAGGCTGTCGGGCACGCTCATATGCTTGCAATACCGCCAGAACTCGGAGTCCTCGCGGTCCGTGGCCTTGTAGTGCAGGATGATAAAGTCGCGGATGGATTCGTACTGGTTGGCCATCGCGCGGTTGTACTGCGCAATCAGCAGCGGATTGAAGGTCCGGTCCGGCCAGAAGTCGAGCAGCTTCACCAGGCCTGAATGGATCAGGTGGATGCTGGTCGATTCAAGCGGCTCGAGAAAACCCGACGACAGGCCGATCGCCACGACATTGCGGTTCCAGCTCAGCTTGCGCCGTCCGGTCTGAAAGCGCAGGAACTTCGGCTCGGCCAACGGCTTTTGATCGAGCGTCCGGAGCAGCACGTCGCCGGCCTCGCCATCCTCAATATAGGCTGAGGAGAAGACGTGGCCGTTGCCGATGCGGTGCTGAAGCGGAATGCGCCACTGCCAGCCGGCCGTATGGGCAATCGAGCGTGTATAGGGAGATATGCTCTCGGCGCTTTCGCTGGGGATGAAGGCGGCGCGATCGCACGGCAAATACGCACTCCAGTCCTCGTAGCCGCTGTTCAGTGTCTTTTCGATCAGCAGGCCGGCCAGGCCGGAACAATCGATAAAGAATTCGCCCGCGACCGACTGGCCGTTTTCCAGTTTCAGTGTGGTGACGTGGCCGGTCTCGGGATTTTGCGCCACGTGTGCGATCTTGCCCTCGATCCGGCGCACGCCGCGCGCCTCGGCGTAGCGGCGCAGGTAGGCGGCATAAAGACCGGCGTCGAAATGATAGGCGTAGGCCAGCTCCGAAAGCAGCGAGCCGTCGCGCGGCGGGATGGCGAAACGATCGTGTCTCGCCGCCGTGGCATTCAGCGAATAGGTTTCGAAATTGTCCGTCCGGCCTTCCAGGCGGCGACGGGTGAAATAGTGCTCGAAACCCGTACGCCCGATCGGTGTGCCGATATTGCCGAAGGGGTGGATATAGCTTGAGCCCAGCCGCCCCCAGTTGACGAATTCGATCCCCAGCTTGAAGGTGGCCTGGGTGTTGATGATGAAGTCGCGTTCGTGCACTTCCAGCAGGCGATTGAAGCGCCGGATGGCGGGAATGGTCGCTTCGCCGACGCCGATCGTGCCGATGGCATCGGACTCGACCAGCGTGATGTCGAACAGCTTTCCCCTGGATATCTGCGACAACAGGGCGGCGGTCATCCAGCCGGCTGTGCCGCCGCCGACAATCACCACCTGCCGCAGGTTCCGTCCCCCATGCCCCGGCTGCATTGGACTTACCGCGCCAGGGAGGCTTCGAAATCGATCGGATCGATGATCAGCGGCGGGAAGCGGCCCTTCATCAATGTGCTGTCGATCGCTTCGCGTGCATAGGGCAACAGGGCTTCCGGACACAGGGCACCGACGATCCGGTCAAAGGCTGGACCGGACGTTTCGGTGATCTGGAAGATGCCGGCCTGTATGACTTCGATCATGAACGCGGTTCGCCCCGCACTGGCCGCGACGACCGACATGGTCAGGACGACTTCGGTCAGATTGCCCGGCAGCGATTCATTCTGGGTCTTCATGTCGACCTTGATCTGGGGCTGCCATTCCTGCGTGAAGATGGCGGCGCCGGATGGCGCCTGGAAAGACAGGTCCTTGAGATAGATCTGGCGGATGTGAAAGGGTCTGGACACGGAGATAACCTCAGGCGGTGATGGGGCCGTCGAGATCGAACACGGTCTCTCCGGGCTGGACGTAGTCGAGTATCAGGTGAATGCGCGCCTGCGCGCCGTCATTGCGGACGGAGTGGGTGCGACGGTTGTTGATCTCCCAAAGTTCGCCTTCGGGCATGTGGAACCTCAACTGCCCCACGCAGAACAGGCTGCCCGGATTGGAGATGACGGGCAGGTGGATGCGATGGCAGCGCTTGAGCGACTCGCCCTCGTCGATGTGCGGCTTGATTTCCGCGCCGGGCGGAAGACGCGTCAGGATGGTGCGGATAAAATAACCCGGACCATGCTGTTCGGCGACGCGGCGCTGGCGCAGGGTCTGGAGGTAGAACTGCCGGATATGGGCCATGACCGGTGCAAGCAGAGGCTCGAGCGCTTCATAACCGGCGTGATGCGTGGGATTGGTATGGCGAAAGTCGGAATCTGCGATCAGCTTGATCGTCTGGGTCGCGGCATGGGCGCCGAACGCTTTTTGCCGGCTGCCGTCTTCATTCCACGCGGCGTCATCCAGCGCGGCGACCGCGAGCCTGAGTGCTGCAATATCGAACTGGCCCAGCTTCTGGGCGTCATATGCGAAGTTCATTATAGCCACCGCGCCCCAGAGGTGTTCACGAAAAGGCTACACATATGTAGGCACCAATGTCCATATAAATCATGACCTTTACCCGCTAGGAGTCAGGGCTCCGCGTCGAAACGGTAGCCGTATTCGGCGATGACCTTGCGGTCCATTTCGCCGACAAGGGCCCGGGTCTCCGGCGAGTAATAGGTTTGGTAAGGGCCGTGCCGGCTGGTGTTGAGATTAGGCGTGTTTCGCAGGAATTTGTGCACGGCAATGGTTTCGGCTGCGCCGAAACCGGACGCGATGGCGGGCAACTGCTGCCTGAGTGTCTCCATTTTCAGAATGGCCGGCGCCGCCGCGCCGGCATAGAGCCGGTCGTGCAGAAAGCTGTAGAAGCCCACCCCGCTGCCCGCTATGCCGGAAATGCATTGTTTCGTCAGGTTGAGCCCGTAATTCACGAAGGTCTCCGGAAAGGCGTCGATGAGTTGCCCAACGCGGTCGGGATTGGACTCCAGCGTCGCCAGGTTGGTGATCGTCGTGGCAAAATCGCCGCCTCCACCATTGCTGCAGACGAGAAAGAGCGGATTGGGCCGTGCCTGTCCCTGCTGGAAATGGTACCATGAGACGTAGTAGGCCCAGGGGTTGCGCACCGTGCCTGTCACCGGCAAGGCGTGGAACGCTTCCGGCAACTGGTTGTAGGGAAGGTGATATCCTATCCGCCGCGCCGACGGGATGCAGGTCATCAGCATCTGGTTGACATAGGTCCCGCCGGACTTGTGCAGATGCAGGAAGACTAGGCTGTCGCAGACGATCACGGCCGCTCCACGAAACCGAGGTCGTGCAGCCGGGCGTAAAGTGGCGCCAGTTGCGTTTCGTATTTTTTCCAGGCGCCGACGCCCTGGCTGTTGATCGGATTGCGGACCTGGACCGCGCTGGCGGTAGAGACGCCGCCCCTGGCCTCGTGCGGTTTCAGGCAGCCCTCTTCGAACGGCAGCCCGCATGCCGCCAGGAGACGGCGGATCTCATCTTCGGGATTCCGGATCAGGCCTTCCAGGGACATCTCGACCAGGCCGTCGCCGAGACACGCTTTCCAGTGGCTCATCAGATCGCGGAAGTGGCGATAGTGCTCCGCCAGGTCTTCCTGTGCATAGGACCAGCCGTAGGCGCCGGTGAACAGGACCTTGTAGCAGCCGAACAGGGCATCCATCGGATTGCGGTCGAGCGCGATAATGGCGGCATCGGGAAAGGCAAGGCGGATCAGGCCGACATACTCATGGTTCGACGGAAGCTTGTCGATGACGAAAGCGCTGCCATCGTGAAGGAAGGCGGTTTCGCGAGTATAGGCTTCGGCGATCCGAAGCGGATCGAGGGCGGTGGCGGCTTCGATAATCTGGGGCGCAAGCCGCCGGGCGTCGGTTATGCCGCTCAGGCGGTGCGTTACGATACCGAAGGTCTTGAGTTCGCCCAGCGCCTGAACCTGGCTGTGCGCCGCCAGGATACGTTCGACCAGGGTCGTACCGGATCGCGGCAGGCCGACGATAAAGATACGCCTGGGGCCGTCGCGCGGTCGGGTATCCGGCGCGGCTTGAAAGCGTGCGGCCGGGAGGTGCCGCCGCCATGCTGCAACCGTCTCAGCCTCTTCAGGTCCGGACCAGTTCTCGATCTTGCGGCCAAGTTCCGCGCCGACGGTCAGGCAGTCCCACGCGGCGTCCAACTGGCCGACGTCGTCATATTCCTTGAAGAGCGTGTAGGCGACGCGGCAGGCTTCGAGGCTCGACCGGCATTCCAGGCCTTCCAGCACGGCGATGTGGTTGTCTTCCGCCGTCCATCGCCGCAGGTTCGCCAGGTTGTAATAGGCGGCGATCGGTGGCGTGGTCGAGAGAGCGATGGCCCTGTTGAAGGCGTCTTCGGCGCCCGGGACGTCGCCCAGCGTCCGCAGCGCGCTGCCGAGATTGTACCAGGACTCGGCGTGGGTCGGGTCGACCCCGATCGCCTTTCGGGCGCAGGCCAGGGCGTCTTCGTGCAGGCCGCCGTGGGTGAAGGTATAGCTGACACGCACCAGGCTTGGGACGTCGTCGAGGCCGATGGCGATCGCTTCCCGGGCGCACGCAATGGCCTCGGCCATGCGGCCCTCACTGATCAGCGGCTTGCCCCTGAGCGCCAGCATCCGCGCCCGCGTCGTTGAATTGCGCGGCGCGCAGTCGGCGGCCTTTTGAAAGGCGCTTTCGGCCTCGGCCATCCGGTCGAGCGCGCACGCCGCCGTGCCTTGCAGCCACCAGCCTTCGGCGGATCCGGGATGGGTCGCGGTGACGAGCTTGGCGGCGTTGAGAGCTGCCGGCATGTCCGAGCGCCGCATCGCGTCGTGGGCGGTCCGGATGGCTGTCGTCATACCTGGCATTGGGCACTCCACTTGAACGACGGCCCGGTGCCGAAGACGTCATTCGCGCTGTCAATTCGAGAATGTTATGACATCTTCCGGCCGTGTCAACAGGCCCGGCCCGAACCCCCGGCCACGTTTCCGCCGTCATTAGAGTGACAAGGAAGCAACAGCGTCAGGCTTCTCTGCGCTAAGACCAAAATGAGCGAAGGTGAGGTCCGTCAGTCACTTGGTATTTTGCAATATCTTGTTTTGTAATATTTTTTTCTGCACCTGGCGCCCCGTTAAAGGTTATGACATCGCTGTCTAGTGGTATTAATTGGCTGCGAAATATGACATGATCTTAAAACTAAGAATTTGACGTCCGTGATTTTTTATATGTACAAAATATTTCAGCAGTGGATGCCAGCGTGAGTCCAATGGTCCTATCATTGGTGTTATGGCCGAAAACGACTGCAAAGAAACGGGATGCAGCTCCGATGGGGGCATGTGGAGAATAGGCAATGAGAACAAAAACAAAGGCTTTGATCACGACGGCCCTGGCAGGGGCCCTGATCGCCGGCAGCGTATACGCGCAGGAAACTACCACCACCACGACCGCTGACGCCGGTTCGGACGAGGTCGTTGTCGTCGGCGTCCGCAAAAGCCTGCAGAAGTCCCTGGCGACCAAGCGCAAGGCTTCCGCGCATATCGACGTGATCACCGCGGAAGACGTCAGCAAGTTCCCGGATGTCAACGTCGCGGAATCGCTGTCGCGCCTGCCGGGCATCACGGTCGACCGCTCGGGCGGCGGCGAAGGCGAACACATCGCCATCAACGGCATCAACTCGCGTCTGATCAACGTCACGCTCAACGGCAACCCGATGGCGACGGCGAACTCCGGCGCCAACAATCAGGATACTGGCCGCAGCTTCAACCTTTCGAACCTGGCCCCGGAACTGATCGGCGACGTTCAGGTATTCAAGACCACCGAAGCGCGTCTCGATGAAGGCGGCATCGGTGGCACCATCATTGTCAATTCGCGCAAGCCCCTGTCCCTGCCGGCCAATACGCTGTCGGTCAACTTCAACTACAACCAGAACCAGCGGAACAAGGAAAGCGATCCGCGCTATTCGCTTTTCTACTCCACCAAGGACGACAGCGGCCGTTTCGGCGTCCTGTTCAACTATTCGTACAACAAGGCGGTCCTCGGCTCGGGATCGGTCTCAACAGCCTATCAGGATGTCTGTAACGCCTCGCGCTGGGGCGGTTGCACCGGCGGCGCCTTCACCACGCCGGCGTCCCTGCCGACCGTCTCCAACGGCCCTGCGCTCAAGCCCGGCATGCTCGTCCCGCAATACCTGTGGCTGCAGTCGTCGATGCAGAACCGTGAGCGCCAGACCGGCCAGCTCGCCCTTCAATACCGTCCGTCCGAGGACCTGGAATTCAATCTGACGGGCACGACGATACAGAGCGACTATTCCAGCTATTCCCAGACCTTCCAGACGGACCTGAGCGTCAGCTGGAACGAGGGTGAAGCCTGGGATGCGCGCACCAGTGGCGGCACGGTTATCAATCCGACCAAGATGACGTCGGTCACGACCAACGAATCGGGCGTCACCGGCGGCACCGGCCGCGTCGCGATCCGCATGGACGAGTATTACAAAAAGTCGAACCTCAAGACGGACACGCTCAACCTCGAAACGCGCTGGACGCCGGGCGACTGGGATTTCGTCGCCAATATCGGTTCATCCAAGGCCGTTGGCGGCGTGCAGCCGGAATACTTCCTGAGCTTCTATGGCAATACCTCGGCCAGCTGGGCGATTACCCAGGACGGCGCGACGCTGAACCTGGCAACGCCGGCAACCAATCCTGCCATCTTCAAGACCCGCCGCCAGGGCCAGCAGGCCGGCTTCGTCAAGACGGCGGAATCGCTCGACCAGTACGACTACATCAAGCTGGACGCCAAGCGCTACGTCGAATGGGGCCCGGTGACCGAACTGCTCTTCGGCTTCAAGCACCAGAAGCACATCAGCGAAAACACGCCGCACTTCTTCAATACGACCTTCCTGCAAACCGGCTCGATGTCGGACTTCGATACCTATATCTCGGACCCGGTCCTGGTCGACGGCCTGGGTTCCGAAGGCGACCTGAAGTCTTTTGTCGCCATGACCCAGCAGGCCGTGATCGACTATTCGGTCGCCAACAAGTCGCCGGGCAACGCCAATGGCGATTACCGGGACGCCGGCAACCTTTGGGATACGACGGAAACCACGACGGGCCTGTATGTCCAGGCGAACTTCCGTCACGGCAAGTGGCACGGCGACGTCGGCGTGCGTTACGCCAAGACTGAAAATGCCCAGACCTATCGTTCGACCATGGACTACTACCCCTGGTCGGAAGAAATGATCTCGATCGACCGCAGCTATGACGACTTCCTGCCGTCGTTCAACGCCGCCTACGACCTGACCGATGACATGATGATCCGCTTTTCGGCCGGCAAGGTCATGTCGCGTCCGACCTTTGCCGACATGTCGGGCCAGGTTGAATACAGCCTCGACCGTTACTCGACGGTGGGCACGACCTCGGGTGGTCCTGCCAATACCTTCTTCGGCGGCTCGGGCGGCAATCCGGATCTCCAGCCCTACCGCGCCACCAACTACAGTGCATCGTATGAATGGTACTTCGCGCCCAACAGCCTGTTCAACGTCGACCTGACCTATAAGGACGTCGAAAGCTATATTGTCCGCAAATACACCTTCGTCGATGTGACCCTGCCGGCAAGCGCGCTCAGCTATTGCCAGGGAACGGTCGGGCGGATGTGTAACCGTGTCGAAAACATGCTGATCAATGCACCGTTCAACGGCAATAATGCCAAGATCCCGGGTGTGTCGGTCGGCTGGCAGGGCGATATCGCTTATGGCTTCGGCGTCCAGGCGAACGTGACGTGGCTGGGTGAGGAGTACGAAGCCTTCGTCGACAAGTACAATCCGACGCCGGCGAAGATGCCGATGCCGTACCTGTCGAAGTGGAGCTACACGGTTTCGCCCTATTACGAAAACGGCCCGCTCCAGGCGCGTATCTCCTATACGTTCCGCTCGAAGTATACGACCACGATCGGCAGCGAACGCGTCGCACCGTCCTATGTTGACGGCTGGGGCCAGCTCGATGCCTCCGCGTCGTACAACGTGAACGACCAGTTGTCGTTCAACGTCGCCGCGCAGAACATCCTGGACGATATGCAGCATCCGTACACCACGGGCGGCCTGCCCCTGGCCTGGAGCAAGTACGGCACGCGCATCACCTTCGGTGTGACCTACCGTATCCGCTAGTCTTTTTTGCTACCCCGGACGCCCCTTCATTCCTTCCCGAGGGGGCGTCACCTTCCTGAAACCGCCGCCATTCTCAAAGGTGCGGGACTCATCTTCGGCAACTCCCTAGTGCCGCGCATGTCCCGCCTGAAATTCCGGTCCATGTGTGTCTGTCCGGTGAGGATGAAAGGTTCAAGGAGCCCTGTGCCCGGAGGGATGTTGTGATCCCCGAAGCCCTTCGGGCACAGTTTTTTCAAGTAATGCCTGAGTTTAAGCTTTTCCCCGGACTTGAGTTTCAGCGTCGTCCCGAAGCACGGTCTGTGTGGTGGATCGCGCTGAAATTTTTTATTGACGCCGCCGCGTCATAGGTCCGTCTTCGGAAGCGGCCTGAATTCACATTGCCGGTAAGCCTATGGAGACGCACGCATGACACCCGACACCATTCGTTTCTCTCGCCGCAGTCTCCTGAGCGGACTTGCCGCGGCCGGACTGATGAGCGGATCGGCAGGTCCGGTGCGCGCCGCCTCGAACGACAATACGACACCCGATCAACGCGATGAGGCCTGGCAGAAGGCGGTCCGCAAGTTCACGCCCGAGCGCAAGCGCTGGCTTTCCGAAGTCGAAAAGGGCGGCCGCGACGGCCCCTTCCGGCCGGACTGGGGTTCGCTGCAGGATTTCAAAGTCCCGCAATGGTATGCAGATGCCAAGTTCGGCATCTTCATCCATTGGGGCGTCTACTCCATCCCGGCCTTTGGCGGTGAGTGGTACTCCCGCAACATGTACGCGAAAGGCAATCCGGCCTTTGAGCATCACATCAAGACCTACGGGCCGCAGGACAGGTTTGGCTACAAGGACTTCATCCCGATGCTGAAGGCCGAGGCCTTCGATGCCGGCGATTGGGCAAAGCTGTTCGGGGCAGCCGGCGCCCGCTATGTCGTGCCTGTCGCCGAACACCACGACGGCTTTTCGATGTTCGACAGCCATCTGTCGGACTATACCGCCGTCAAGATGGGACCGAAGCGCGATGTCCTGGCCGAAATCTCCAGGGCCGTGCGTGCCGAGGGCCTGCATTTTGCCCTGTCGTCGCACCGTGCCGAAAACAACTGGTTTTTCGACGAAGGCCGCAAGATCCCGTCGGACGTTTCCGATCCCGCCAATGCCGGCCTTTATGGTCCCGCGCAGAGCCGCATCCTGGGCGCAGGCGGTGATGCCGACCTGTTCGGCGACTACACCCATGTATCGCAGGCCTGGCTCGACGACTGGCTGGCGCGCCAGGCGGAGCTGGTCGAAAGGTACGATCCGGAGCTGGTCTATTTCGACTGGTGGATCGGCCAGCCGTCCTTCCGCAACACCGTGCCGAAATTCCTGGCCTGGTACTACAACAAGGGCGCGCGCGAAGGCGCGTCTGCCATCGTCAATTACAAGCTTGGTGAATTCGCCGACGGCGCCGGCGTGCTCGATATCGAACGCGGCCAGGCGCCCGGCATTCGCAAGGACGTCTGGCAGACCTGCACCTCGATCAGCGACAAGTCGTGGGGCTATATCGAAAACGACACCTATAAATCACCGGCGCAGCTGATCCACCTGCTGGCGGACGTCGTGTCGAAAAACGGCAATCTGCTGCTCAATGTCGGCCCGCACGCCTCGGGCCGCATCCCCGACGGGGCGCGCGATACGCTGATGCAGATGGGTGCGTGGCTGAAAGTCAATGGCGACGCCATCTATGGCGCGCGGCCGTGGGTCATCTTCGGTGAAGGACCGACCGAGACGGCGTCCGGCAGCTTTGCCGAAAGCAAGTCACGCACCTACACCGCCCAGGACTTTCGCTTTACGATCAAGGATGGCGTGCTGCACGCCATCCAGATGGCCTGGCCGGAAGAGGGCTCGGCCACCATCACCTCGATCCGCAGCGACTATCCGGTCAAGCGCGTCAGCCTGCTTGGCACCGACGCGTCTGTGACCTTCCGTCAGGACGCGTCGGGACTGGTCGTTACGCCACCGGCCGATGCGCCGCGTCAGCTGGCCTACGTTTACCGCATCGAAACGCGCTGACCGAGGGCAGGGCCGGGCCTGCCTTCAGTCAAGGTTTCGATGACGGACTTTGTTTCGACGCGCGTCTTTCCGGATGCGCTCTGCCTGGAGTGATTTATGAAGCTGCTGCGACCCGCCCGAGCCATACTGATGACGTTTGGTGCGATCAGCGCCCTGTGCGCCGTACCAGCGCTGGCCGCGCCGGCTCCGCTGATCCCTTATCCGGTCGACCTGAAGGCGGCGCCGGGCGGTCTTGTCGTCGGCAATGGCAGCACGGTCTGCGTCACCGGTACGGCTTCACAACAGACGGCCACCTATCTGATCGGCCTGGTCAAGAGCCTGCGCGGTCTCGACCTGACGAACGGCGCATGCGGCAAGGGCAGCATTATGCTTAAGCTCGATCCGGCCGCGCCCGTCGAAGCGCGCGAAGGCTATGACCTCAGCGTCGGCAAGGATGGAGTCGTCGTCCGCGCCCGCACCGAGGCCGGCCTCTTCTACGGCGCGGTCACGCTCGGCCAGCTTCTCAGCCCTGACGACAAGTTCGGCACGGCCGTAAAGCTCAATGGCATGTCGATCCGCGACTATCCGCGCTACGCCTGGCGCGGCCTGATGATCGATCCGGCGCGCCACTTCCTGCCCGTGGCCGACGTCAAGACCATGATCGACCAGATGGCCCAGCACAAGCTGAACACGATGCATTTCCATCTCAGCGACGACCAGGGCTGGCGGTTGGAGATCAAGCGCTATCCGTACCTGACGAAGATCGGCGCCTGGCGCTCGCCGCCGTCTAATGGCGGTCCGGGCAGCCCGACCGAACCGCATGGCGGCTTTTACACCCAGGACGATATCCGTGATCTGGTCGCCTACGCGGCCGCGCGCAACATCACCATCGTTCCGGAAATCGACATGCCGGGCCACGCCCAGGCTGCCGTTGCCTCCTATCCCGAGATCGGCATCCGCGACCTGAAGAATGGCGGCGACCAGCCCAGAGTCTCGACCGACTGGGGGGTCAACCCTTACCTCTTCAACACCGATGACACGAGCCTGACCTTTATCCGCAATGTGCTGGACGAGGTGATGGAGCTGTTTCCGTCGCCCTATATCCATGTCGGCGGCGACGAAGCCGTCAAGAACCAGTGGGAACAGTCCAAAGCCGTCCAGACGCAGATCAAGGCGCTGGGCCTGAAGGACGAGCACCAGCTGCAGACCTGGTTCATCGACCAGCTGGGCGCGTACCTCAACAGCAAGGGCCGGCGCCTGATCGGCTGGGACGAGATCCTGGAAGGCGGTATCCCGAAGACAGCTGCCATCATGTCGTGGCGCGGCACCAAGGGCGCGATCACGGCGGCGCAGGCCGGCCACGACGTCGTCCTGTCGCCTACCAATCCGCTCTCTTTCGACAACCTGCAAAGCAAGCGCAACGATGAGCCCGCCGCCCGCGGCTGGGTCGTGCCGCTGGCCGATGTCTATAAGTTCGAAGCCACGCCGCCGGAACTGACGCCAGAGCAGGGCAAACATGTCCTGGGCGCGCAGGCCAATCTGTGGAGCGAGTTCCTGATGTCCGGCTGGTATGTGCAGCACGCGGCATTTCCGCGCGGCGACGCCCTGTCCGAAGCCCTGTGGTCGCCCAGGACGGTGCGCAACTGGCCGTCCTTCCTGGAGCGCCTGCCGGTCCAGATGGCGCGCTATCGCCGCCAGGATATCGGCGCATCGGATGCCGCCTTCGGAATCGACTTTGCTTTGAGCGATGGCCGCAATGGCGCGCTGGCCACTGGCAAGACCCTTATGACCCTGAGCAACCAGGTCAAGACCGGCGTCATCCGCTACACGCTCGATGGCTCGGAGCCGACCGTGTCGTCGCCGGCCTATTCCAGGCCTTTGGCCGTCACTATCGGCCAGACAGTTCAGGCCCGCGCCTTTACGCGTGACGGCCTGGCCCTGGCGGAAACCGATCGCTACGTCTTCACCACGGACACGCTCCTGACCCGCGTCAGCCAGGAACTCCAGGCCTGTGGGGACGGCGCTCTGGGGATGCGCATGCCGCTGACGCCGGATTCGCCGGCCAAGGCCCCCGTCTACAATGTCGATATCTTCAATGCCTGCTGGACCTATCCGGCGGTGCGGCGCGATGGCGTGGTGAGTGTGACGGTCGACTATGCCCGGCTGGCCCGCAACTATGGCCTCGCCAACGAAGCCTTCAAGGTCCGTTTGCAGCCGCGCCAGACGCCTTACGGCGAACTGGTCATCCATCGCGACGGCTGTGACGGCGAGGTGGAGGCGCGCATTCCTCTGACCGATCCGGCCACCAGCCCCAATACGGGCACGCTGACCGCCAACCTGCCGGCGGTGACGGGCGAACACGCCCTTTGCCTGATCTTCACCGCGCCGATCGATGGACCCTACTACGCCATCGGTTCGGTCAAGCTGAACCTGAATTGAGGTCCGTCATGTCGAAACCCGTATCCGGAAGCCTGATATCCATGACCTTCTTTTTCCTGGCGGCCGGCAGCACGCTGGCAGCTGCCCCGACCGTGCAAAAGCTCGACACCGGCTGGAGCTTTCGTCTGGCGCCGAATGACGCGGCGCGCGCCGATCATCCGTGGGCCGGTGACTGGATGAAGGCGTCCGTGCCCGGCACGACGCAGAGCGACCTGCTGGCGCTGAAGAAGCTGCCCGACCCTTATGTGTCCGACAACGAAGCCAAGGTGCAGTGGGTCGGCTTGTCCGACTGGCAATACCAGACGGAAATCACCGTCAGCGAAGAGGCGCTGAAACGCGACCATGTCGAGCTGGTGTTTGACGGGCTCGACACGTTTGCCGAGGTATCGGTCAATGGCGTGAAGGTCCTTGCGGCCAACAATATGTTTCGCGGCTGGCGCGTGCCAGTGAAAGGCCTGCTGAAACCCGGCGTCAACACCATCACCGTCGATCTCGACTCGCCGCTGAAAAAGATGAAGCCGATGGTTGCCGACATGCCCTATGTCATGCCGGGCGCCTACGACTCTTTGTTCGGCGACGAGCCGCTGGGCCGCAATTCGTCGACCTATGTCCGCAAGGCCGGCTATCACTACGGCTGGGACTGGGGCCCGCGCATCGTCACCCTCGGTGTCTGGAAGCCGGTCAAGCTCGAGGCCTGGGATGATGCCCGCCTGGCTGATTTCCACGTCGCGCAGTTGCATCTCGACGACAAAGTCGCTGCGTTGAATGCCGCGTTCGATATCCAGTCCGATAAGGTCCAGACGGTCCGCGTCCGCACCGACATCACCGCGCCCGACGGCACGGTCAAGACGGTCACCCAGGACGCTGTTCTCTTCCCCGGCCTGACGCCGGTGACCGTCCCCATCCAGGTCGCTAAGCCCGAGCGCTGGTGGCCGGTCGGCCTCGGCAAGCCCAACCTCTATACGGTCAAGGCGACCGTCTATCAGGGCGATGAGGTCATCGGCGAACATACCCGCCGCATCGGCCTGCGCACGACCGAGATTCGTCGTCAGAAAGACCAGTGGGGCCAAAGTTTCGAACTGGTCATCAACGGCGTGCCGGTCTTTGCCAAGGGCGCCAACCTTATCCCGTTCGACATGATCCCGACGCGGGTGACGCCGGCCCAGCAGGACCACATCCTGCAATCGGCCGTCGACGCCAATATGAACATGCTGCGCATCTGGGGCGGCGGCACCTATCAGGACGACCACGTCTACGACAAGGCCGACGAGCTGGGGCTGATGATCTGGCAGGACTTCATGTTCGGCGGCGCCATCATCCCCTACGACCGCGACTTCCGCGAAAACAGCCGCGTCGAGGCGGTCGAGCAGGTCAAGCGCCTGCGCAACCACCCTTCGATCGTCATCTGGGCCGGCAATAACGAAGTCCAGACCGACTGGGAAAACTGGGGCGGCGGCACGATGGAGCTGAAGAAGACCGCCACGCCGGAAGAACGCGACCGCATCGTCACCGGCATGGTGCGCATGTTCGACCAGGTGCTGCGCGGCGCGGTCGATCAGAACGCACCCGGCACGCCCTATTGGGCGTCTTCGCCGTCGACCGACTATGACGGTCCGGCCGATCAGGACAATGACGGTGACCGCCACTACTGGAGCGTCTGGGGCGGCAGCAAGCCGGTCGAGGAATATCTCAATGTCACGCCGCGCTTCATGAGCGAGTACGGGCTGCAATCCTTCCCGGTGATGGCGACGATCCGGTCGTTCGCGACGGACAAGGACATGGCGCCGGAAGCGCCGGTCATGCGCGGCCACCAGAAGTTCGACAAGGGCAACGGCAATAAGCGCCTCATGCTCTACATCGAAAACAACTACGGCACGCCGAAGACGTTCGAGGACTTCGTCTATCTGTCGCAACTGATGCAGGCCGACGGCATCGAACTGGCCGGGCTGCATCACCGCGCCATGCGGCCGCGCACCATGGGCTCGCTGTACTGGCAGATGAACGATGTCTGGCCGGGCGCATCGTGGTCGAGCATCGACTATTACGGCCGCTGGAAGGCACTGAACTATCGGGCCAAGCGCTTCTATGCCCCGCTGGCCGTCGGCGCCCTGCGCCGCAATGGTGAGACCGAGCTGAACCTGCTGTCCGACCTGACGGGGGACAAGTCCCTGACCTGGCGCGTGCGCGTC
>CBIHPL010000022.1:0-15118 GCA_966212005.1 uncultured Asticcacaulis sp. | reverse complement strand
GTCGCCGGAAAGACCAAAAAGTGATCCGTCGCGCCCTGTTCGCGGCTCTGGTGCTGGCCTTCCCGGCCGCAGCGGAGCCGCGGCTCGACAAATTTCCGGCCTTTTCGTCTAAGCACGTCGAACCCCGGGATGTCACGGTATTCGTACCGGACGAATGCCAGGGAATGGCGCGCTGCGCTGTCGTCTACATGCTCGATGGCCAGAACCTTTATACGCCCAGTCCCTATAGCGGCTCCGACTGGGGTGTGAAGGAGACCGTGCCGAAGTTGATCAAGGATGGCCGCATTCCGCCGACCATCGTCGTCGGCATCGACAATGTGAAAGAGCGGACGCGCGAATATATGCCCGAGCGCATCTATCGCCTGTTGCCCAGGGATTATCAGGCCCGCGTACGCGCCTTTGAGGACGGCAAGGAACCCAATTCCGACACCTTCCTGAAATTCGTCGTCACCGAGCTGAAACCCTTTGTTGACGGCAAGTATCCGACCCTCACCGATGCCAGGCACACCGCCGTCATGGGCTCAAGCATGGGCGGGCACATCGCACTTTATGCGCACGGGGAATATCCATCCGTGTTCGGAGCATCGGCATCGCTGTCGATGCCGTGGCTGATGGCCTCGTGGGCCAAGGACGATATGCACATCAAGGCCGACGCCGCGGTTTTGCGCACCGCATGGGGCATGTGGCTGAAGACCTCTAAGCTGAAACCGGGCCGGAACCGCATCTATACAGACCAGGGCACGCTGGAACTCGACGCGGAGTTTACGCCTTACGAAGCGGCGATCACGCCGATCTTCCCGGCGGCAGGCTGGACCGAAGGCAAGGACTTCAAGGCTGAAATCTTCGAAAACACCAGGCACTCCGAAACCGACTGGCGGAAACGACTGGATATTCCGCTGATGTTTATGCTGAAGCGCTAACGCAGTGACATACCACTTCGCCCACCCTGCTTTGCGGGGAGGGCGAAAGAACAGTTTGCTGCAGCGCTTATCCCGTGAGCAGAGCGAAGTATTGCAACCACCTCAATCCCCCCTTGGCTGTCGCCGCTGATTTGCTACAATTGGCGCGATGACACGCTCCCCCCACATGTCCGGCCTGATGAACTCGGCCGCACCTTTAAGCGAACTCGACGCGCGGGCGCGCGACATCTTCCGCCATGTCGTCGAAACCTATCTGGAAACCGGTGAGCCCGTCGGTTCGCGTACCCTGTCCAAGGGCGGGGTTCATCTGTCGCCGGCATCGATCCGCAACACCATGCAGGATCTGTCGGCGCTGGGCCTCCTGTCCGCGCCGCACACTTCGGCCGGGCGATTGCCCACGCACCAAGGCCTTCGTCTGTTTGTCGACGGCCTGCTGGAAATCGGCGACCTGTCTGAAGACGCCAAACGCGATATCGAAACGCGCCTGACCGCGCGCGGGAACACCTTTGACGCAGCCCTGCATCAGGCCGGCAACCTGCTGTCGGGCCTGGCCGGTGGCGCTGGTCTGGTCATGACACCGGTCTTCGAAGCTGGCGTCAAACACGTGGAGTTCATCTCCTTAAGCGCCGATCAGGCCCTGGCCGTGCTGGTCTACGACGATGGCCGCGTCGAAAACCGTCTGATGCCGCTGCAGGGCGGGATGACGCCATCCGTGCTTCAGCAGGCCTCAAACTATCTCAATACACGCCTGAAGGGCCGGACCCTGGCCGAAGCCCGCACGACGCTGAAAAGCGAGCTGGAACAGGAACGCCAGATGCTCGACGAGGCGGCGGCGGCCCTGATCGAGGCCGGCCTGGCCGTCTGGTCGGGGGGCGACAAGGAGAAGCGTTCCCTGATCGTGCGTGGCCGCGCCAACCTGCTCGACGGCGCCGAAACCCAGGAAGACCTGGAACGCGTCCGCTCGCTGTTCGACGATCTGGAGCAGAAGGAAGAGCTGATCGACCTCCTCGACGACGTCCGCGAGGCGCAAGGGGTGAGAATTTTCATCGGCGCCGAGTCGAAACTGTTTTCTTTGTCGGGCTCGGCTGTTATTGCAGCGCCCTACATGATGAGTGACGGCCGCGGCAGCGGACCCAAGGTGGTCGGCGCAATCGGCATCATCGGCCCGGCCCGGTTGAATTATGCACGCATCATCCCACTTGTGGACTACACCGCCAAGATTCTGGGCCGCCTGCTCGACTAAGGGCGGCTATTGTTTGAGGACCTATTCAATATGAGTGAACAGACGGAAACTCCTGAAACCGGCGACCTGGAAGCAGACGGCACGGAGCTTCTCAACAAGGCGCTCGAAGAGCTGCAGGCGGAGAACGCCGCGCTGAAGGAACAGGCCCTGCGCTACGCCGCCGAAGCCGAAAACACCAAGCGCCGCGCCGAGCGTGAAGCCAATGATGCCCGCGCCTTCGGTATCCAGCGTTTCGCCACCAGCCTGCTCAATGTCGCCGACGTGCTGCAGCGCGCCCTGGCTTCGGCGCCGAACGAGATCGCCGATCCGGCGTTCAAGAACTTCGTCGCCGGTATCGACATGACCGAGAAGGAACTGGCCGGCGCGTTCGAGAAGAACGGCGTCAAGAAGATCGCGCCGATGAAGGGCGACAAGTTCGACCCGAACCTGCATCAAGCCGTCATGGAACAGCCATCGGACGACGTCCCGGGCGGCTGTGTGATCATGGTCATGCAGGCCGGCTACGAGCTGTTCGGCCGCGTCATCCGTCCGGCCATGGTAGCGGTCGCGGCCAAGTCCGCAGGTGGCCAGCCGGCGAAGAATGGCTATGACGGCGATGCCGGTGAAGCGGCCGGCGAAACGGTGGACACGCAGGCCTAGAAACGATCGGGGCGTGGGGTCCCATGGCGGGCGAAAGCTATACTTTCGCCACGGCATACCCCACAAACCTGTTTTGTATCAAAAGAAAAAGCCCAGCCTCCAGGCCGGGCTTTTTCTTTTTATGTCTACGCCACCAGCATGCCCTGCTTGAACGCCTCGGCGCGCAGGCGCTTATGCATACCGGTAAAGGCCGCGGCACCCGTGCAGTCGCAGTTATAAAGGATGGCCACGCTCAGCTTCTCATCCGTCAGACTGCGCAGGTGACCGGTAAAGCCATTGACCCGCCCGCCGTGGGCCGCGAACGGCGAATTCTCATAGCGGCCGAGACCCAGACCAAAACCGTATTCCAGCGGCTCAGGCCCGCCGCGTTCCAAAGCCGTCTTGCCGTTTTTCAGGACCGCCGGGGTCAGCATGGCCTGCACGCTCTCGGGCTTCAGCACCTTGCCGCTCAGGAGCGCATCGTGCCACAGCACCAGGTCTTCGGTTGTCGAACGGATCGCGCCCGCGCCACCGATAAAGCTCGGCGCCAAGGCTTGCGCCCGGTCGAAACCATGGACGCTGCGGAAATTGTTGCGATAGCCGTGACAGCCTTCGGATGCCTGACAGGTCGCATCGATCGCCGTCTGCGTCATGCCGGCGCGGTCGAAAAGATGCGTCTTGGAAAAGCTGCCCAAGGACTGGCCCGACAAACGCTCGACCACGATACCCAGCAACGCGAAGCCACTGTTGGAATAGGCCCAGCGCGCGCCAGGCTGCGCCCTATACAGCGGGCGGCTGGTCGTCTCGACAATGCGCAGCAGTTCGTCGGACGAAAAGTCGCGCATCCGTGCTTCCATCAGCTGGTCTTCGGATTTGCCATTGATATAGTCGCCAAGGCCCGCTGTGTGGCTCATCATCTGGCGCAGCGTGATGTCGGCGGCGCGCGGAAAGGCCGGCAGGAAACGCGACAAAGGATCATCGATCGACAATACACCCGCTTCAGCCAGGGTCATTATGGCGGCGGCCGTGAACTGTTTCGAGATTGAGGCAATGCGGAAACCGCTGCTTCCCGTAGCCTGGTTGCCCGAATCGAAATCCGTAACGCCGAACCCTTTGGAATATAGCAATTCACCGGCGCGCATCACAGAGACGCTGACAGCCGGGGACACCTTCTGGTCGACAATGTTCTGCGCCAGGGCGTCAACCGACGGCCACTGGTGTTTGGGCGTCATCGGTCTGGGCTTGGACTGAGGTGCGAAGCTGGCGAGCTTGCGGCCACTGCTGCTTGTGCCGGTGACCATATGGTGAGTCGCAACACTTCCCGTCAGGCCTGCGAGGAGCACACCTACGGCAGCACGCCGCGACAGGGATACTGGCTTTTGGGGCTCGAAACTCATACGCTTGGTCCGTTTTACGCTGGCCCGACGTCGGTTGTCAGGGTTTAGGCTTTCATGGCCTCGGCAATCTGGTTCACGACCGCCTTGACCTGTTTTTCGTCATCGCCTTCGGCCATGACCCGGATGAGAGGCTCAGTACCCGAAGGCCGGACCAGCACACGGCCGGACCCTTTGAGCATCTTTTCGCCCTCCCGTATCGCCTGTTTCACAGCGTCAGTGTCCAAGGGACTTGCGCCGGTGAAACGGACGTTTTTGAGTATCTGCGGAACCGTCTCGAACTGGCGGCCCAGCTGCGACATAGTCTTACCGGATTCGACCACAACCGCCAAGACCTGTAAAGCGGCCATGAGGCCATCACCGGTCGTTGCATGGTCGGTCAATATGACGTGCCCGGACTGTTCACCACCCAGGTTGAAGCCGCCTTCACGCATGCGCTCCATGACGTAACGATCGCCAACCTTGGTGCGCTCCAATTTCAATTTAATACCGTTAAGAAAGCGTTCAAGGCCGAGATTTGACATTACGGTCGCAACGACCCCGCCGCCCTTAAGCAAACCTTTCTTGGCCCAGTTGCCGGCGATGATCGCCATGATCTGGTCGCCATCGACAATCTGGCCGTTTTCATCGCAGATCACGACGCGGTCGGCGTCGCCATCCAGCGCGATGCCGATATCGGCGCGCAATTCCTTGACCTTTTCAGCCATGGCCTGAGGCTGGGTCGATCCACACTTTTCGTTGATATTCACGCCATCCGGCGACACGCCGAGGGAAAAGACCTCCGCGCCGAGTTCATAGAGCGCCAGCGGCGCGACCTTATAGGCGGCGCCATTGGCGCAATCGAGCACGATGCGCAGGCCATTCAGCGTCAGCGTGCGCGGGAAGCTGGCCTTGGCGATTTCGATATAGCGCGCCTGGGCGTCGTCGAGGCGCTGGACGCGGCCCAGCTTATGCGCTTCGGCGACGCCTTCCAGAATGTTGCCGTCCATGCGGGCTTCAATAGCCAGCTCGACCTCGTCCGACAGCTTGTAACCATCGGGCCCGAACAGCTTGATGCCGTTGTCGGCGAACGGATTGTGCGAGGCAGAGATCATGACGCCCAGGTCAGCGCGCATCGACCGCGTCATCATGGCGACGCCCGGTGTCGGCAGCGGCCCGAACAGGCGCACGTCCATGCCGACGCTCGTGAAGCCGGCCACCAGGGCCGGCTCGATCATATAGCCCGACAGGCGGGTATCCTTGCCGATGACGACCAGATGGCGGCGATCCGTCTCGGACATGAACATCTTGCCGGCGGCCATACCGACGCGATAGGCGACTTCGGCGGTCATGGGGAAGGCATTGGCGCGGCCACGGATGCCGTCGGTGCCAAAATACTTTCTGGAGCTCATTCGCACTCTGCTGGAGAAATTGGTATTATCGGGTTTCGATGCGAAAACCGTGCCGGCCGGTTATAAACCCGCGCCCCGCCCCCGCCACTCACATCTTCGTTCCAATGTTACGGCGCAAGTCTTAACAACCGATTTTCCATAGGGTTTTGACCGCCAGCGTGTAATCTTTTGTCACGGCAATTTACGCCTGCATTACAGGTTCTCTGCTATGGGGGACACGGACTTTTTAAAAGACTGTGGGGACAAGACCATATGTGCGGCATAATCGGCATCATCGGCAATTCGGACGCTGCGCCTCGCCTGCTGGAATCCTTGCGGCGGCTGGAGTATCGCGGCTACGATTCCGCCGGCATTGCCGTGCAGACCGGGAACGGCCCGGAACGCCGCCGCGCCGAAGGGAAGATCCGCAACCTGGAAGCCCTTATCGACAAGGAACCGCTAAACGGAAATGTCGGCATCGGCCATACGCGCTGGGCTACCCACGGGGCGCCAAGCATCCGCAATGCTCACCCACACAGCGCCGGCCGCGTCACCGTCGTGCACAACGGCATCATCGAAAACTTCGCCGAGCTGAAGAGCGAACTGAAGGGCAAAGGGCGTGAATTCTCTTCGGACACCGATACCGAAGTCATTGCTCACCTGCTCGACGAAGCGCTGAACACCGGCGCCACACCCAGGGACGCCTTCAAGAGCGTGCTCGACCGCCTGCACGGCGCCTATGCCCTGGCCATCCTGATCAAGGACGAGGCCGAACTTCTGCTGGGTGCACGACGCGGGTCGCCGCTGGTCGTCGGCTGGGGCGAGGACGGCGAGATGTTCCTGGGCAGCGACGCCCTGGCGGTCGGGCCCTTTACCCAGCGCGTCACCTACCTCGAGGAAGGCGACTGGGCCATCGTCGCGCGTGGCGGCGCGCAGGTGTTCGACGCCAAGGGTGCACTTGTCAACCGGCCCCTTACCCATGTGTCCGCGTCCGCGGCACTGGTCGAGAAAGGCGCCTATCGCCACTTCATGGAAAAGGAAGTCCACGAGCAGCCGGAAAGCTGCCAGCGGACCCTGTCGGCCTATCTCGATCCGGTCGCCGCCTGCGTGCGCGACGACATCAAGGCCGCCGTCGATTTCGGCGAAGTCGCCCGCATCCAGATCATCGCCTGCGGCACCGCCTACTATGCCGGTTCGATCGCCCGCTATGTCTTTGAAAAGCTGGCCGGTTTGCCGGTTGATGTCGAGGTCGCATCCGAATTCCGTTACCGCAGCCCGGCCGTCACGCCGGGCACATTGGCCGTTGCCGTGTCGCAATCCGGCGAAACCGCCGACACCCTGGCGGCTCTGCGCTGGTGCCAGTCTCAAGGATTGAAGACGGCGGCCCTGGTCAACGTCCACTCATCGACCATGGCGCGCGAAGCCGACATCCTGTGGCCGACCCACGCCGGTCCCGAAATCGGCGTCGCCTCGACCAAGGCCTTTACCTCCCAGCTTTCGGCCTTGCTGGGCTTAAGCATCGCCGCCGCTCGCCAGCGCGGCAAGATCACCACTCATGAAGAGGCGCACCTTGTCCGCACCCTTCTCGAAGCGCCCGGGCTGATCGCTGAGGCGCTCAAGATGGATGCCGAGATCACGCGCATGACCTATGACCTTTCGAAGGCGCGTGACGTCATCTATCTCGGCCGCGGCGCCATGTATCCGCTGGCGTTGGAAGGCGCGCTGAAGCTGAAGGAGATCAGCTATATCCACGCCGAAGGCTACGCCGCCGGCGAGCTTAAGCACGGCCCGATCGCCTTGATCGATGAAAATACGCCGGTGGTGGTGATCGCCCCCGACGACGAGCTGTTTGAAAAGACGGCATCAAACGTTCAGGAAGTCGCCGCGCGCGGCGGCCGCGTGGTGATGATTACCGACGCGCCGGAAAAGGTGCCGACCCTGTCCGGCGACGCGGCCAGGACTTTGAAAATTATCCGCAATCCGGCCTGCGACCCGTTTATCGCGCCGCTGATCTATTCGGTGCCGATCCAGCTTCTGGCCTACCACACCGCCGTTCACAAGGGCACCGATGTCGACCAGCCACGCAACCTCGCCAAGTCGGTGACGGTGGAGTAACTCCTTCTCCCGCAAGCGGGAGAAGGAACTAAAGCCAGCGCCTCACGCTGCGGCAGTACTCTTCATAAGCCACGCCGAATACGCGCTGCATCGCCGCTTCTTCATGGGCTATGTACCAACGGTCGGCGATAACGACGAACAGCACCGCCAGGACCAGCGGAATCAGCGCGCCCGTGCCAATCGCGACGCCGGCAAGAAACAACGCAAAGCCGAGATACATCGGATTGCGGCTCACCTTGAACCAGCCATCCGTCACCAGCACATCAGGATCGTTGAACGGCTTGATATTGGTATGGGCGTGACGAAACTGGCTGGCCGCCGACAGGGTGATATACAGACCGCCGAAAATTCCCAGCAGGCCAATATTCACCCAGGGCGGACCGAACAGGACGACGCCAGGGAACCATACCCGGCTGGCAATCATGGCGACGGCGATCACGCCAACAAGCACGGGCGGCAGCAGTTTCATTGTGGATCGTTACCTCATCGGCGGAAAGCATCAACAGCATAAGCCGATTGCCTTGCATTTCATAGACATACATTATCGAGCAACTTTTTAGTTGCCAATTATAGTCGGCGAGTGCATTATGCAACCCGGAGGTTGCCATGATCGATACGCCAGATGCCATTGTTAAATCCATACAGCTCAAGGCTTCGCCGGATCGCGTCTGGCGCGCCATTACGGATTCCGTGGAATTTGGCCAGTGGTTCGGCTGTCGGTTCAACGGCCCCTTCGTTGCCGGTCAAGCCATGGCCGGCCGGATGACGCCGACCGTCGTCAATGACGAGATCGCCGAAATGCAGAAGCCCTATGACGGTCATCCCTTCAATATCGTCATTGACTGCATCGAGCCGCAAACCCGGTTTTCTTTCCGCTGGCACCCCTATGCCGTAGACGAGGACAAGGATTATACCGGCGAGCCCCAAACGCTTGTGACCTTCGAACTGAGACCCCTGGATGGCGGCACCCACCTGACCATTACCGAATCCGGCTTCAGCAAACTTCCGCCTGAACGCCAGGCCGAGGCGTTTACGTCGAACGAAGGCGGCTGGGAGGCCCAGCTTCATATGGTGGAGGCCTGGCTTGCCCGCTGAACCGGCTGAAGTTTTCGCGGCGCTTGGCGACGAAACGCGCCTGGCGCTCGTTGCCCGCCTTATCGCCGAAGGCCCCTCACCCATCGTGCGCCTGAGCACGGGCACGGCAATGACGCGCCAGGCCGTGACCAAGCATCTTCAGGTCCTCGAAAAAGCAGGCCTTGTCAGACATGAACGCATCGGGCGGGTTACCTTGTGGCAGCTTGAAGCGCCCGCGATCGACCGTGCGCGCCGAACGCTCGACCTTTTGTCGCGCCATTGGGATGATCGCCTGGCCCGGTTGCGGCATCACATTGAGGACTGAGGCCTTTTCGCAATTTATTTCAAATGACGCAAAAATTTCCTAAAAAAATAAATATCGTGGGATGACAAACGACAAAACATGGGCAATATGACGGCCACTCTTGTTTTGTTCATCCCCAGACAGCCTTCTCATGCGCGACTTTTACCGTATCCGCCGCCTGCCCCCGTACGTTTTTGAAGAGGTCAACAAGGTCAAGGCGCGCCTGCGTGGCGAAGGCGTCGATGTGATCGACTTCGGCATGGGCAATCCGGACATGGCGACCGCACCGCATATCGTCGACAAGCTGATCGAGACGGTCAAGAAGCCCAAGACGCACGGCTATTCGGTGTCGAAGGGCGTCCAGGGCCTGCGCAAGGCCATGGCCGGCTATTATGACCGCCGCTATGGCGTAAAACTTAATCCCGACACCGAAGTCGTCGCCACGCTCGGTTCCAAGGAAGGCTTCGCCAACCTGGCCATGGCCATCACGGCGCCGGGTGATACCGTCATCTGCCCAAACCCGGCCTATCCCATCCACGCCTTCGGTTTCCTGATGGCTGGCGGCGTCATCCGTCACGTCCCGGCCCTGTCGCCCGAGCAGTACCTGTCGGGCATCGACAAGGCGGTGAAACATTCGGTGCCGACACCATCGATCATGATCGTGTCCTACCCGTCGAACCCGACGGCGCAATGGGTCGATCTCGACTTCTACAAGGAGGTTATCAAGCTGGCGAAGAAGCACGACCTGCTGGTCCTGTCGGACATCGCCTATTCGGAGATCTATTTCGACAACAACCCGCCGCCGTCCCTGTTGCAGGTCGAAGGCGCCATGGAACGTTCGGTCGAGATCAATTCGCTGTCCAAGACCTATGCCATGGCCGGCTGGCGCATCGGCATGGTCGTCGGCAATGCCCAGATCTGTGCTGCGCTGGCGCGCGTGAAGTCCTATCTCGACTACGGTGGTTTCGCGCCGATACAGGTCGCCGCCGCCGCCGCGCTCAACGGCCCGCAGGACAATGTCGATGACATCCGCGCCACCTATAAATCGCGTCGTGACGTGCTGATCTCATCGATGAAGCGCGCCGGCTGGGATATTCCGCCGCCGCCGGCATCGATGTTCGCCTGGGCCAGGATCCCGCCGAAGTTCGAGCACATGGGTTCGATCGAGTTCGCCAAGCTGCTGATCGAAGAGGCGCACGTCGCCGTGGCGCCCGGTCTCGGCTTCGGTGAATACGGCGAAGGCTATGTCCGCATCGGTCTGGTCGAAAACGAGCATCGCATCCGTCAGGCTGCCCGAAACGTCAAGAAGCTGCTGCTGCCGGATACCAAACCCGAGGCCAAGCCTGCCATAAAGATCGCATAAAGCGACTCAGGCCGGGAGTAGGGGTCAAGAGACCGGCAGCCACCGACGACCTGTTTCATATTGGTAAAAAAAAGGTCCGGCCGTACGGAACTGTGGATTAGTTTTGCCGTTTTGCGGCAAACACGCCACACCCACAACCACGAGACGTCAGAAAATCGTTTAATCTTTTGACTCGCGTCTGGATTTAGGCTTCACTTCTCATTGTGCATTGCACACCTTTGTCAAACCTTGACATTATCGACACGGGCTTCACATCGACCACGCTGTTTATCAGGCACTAAGGTCGGTAGGGTATATAAGAGGTGTAGCGTGGTCAGTGTAGAATTCAACGTAAACTCGGCATCGGAGCAGGAAGCCTTCTTCGGAGCTTTTTTCAAGTTCGTTGAAGCCGCTGCCGTTGGCGAAACCGATGCCATCTCCGTGCGCGCAGATACACGCGGCGCCGAGCAGATCAAGGTCGTTACCTTCGAGAACGATATCCAGGCCGACCGTTTCCAGTCCTACTGGACCCAACGCCGCAAGTGGCTGGGCCTTTAAGGCTTGTGCCCCGGGGGCTGGACCCGGTTTTTCAATCGCTATAGGTTCGGCGCGAACTGATCCGGACCGCCAATGAGCCTGATAAGGCATATCCCGCTTAAATTTCGGTTACCGCTGATCCACGGCGCTTTGCAGCGCCTGGCCCAGTGGCGAAGCCGTTCATGGACCAAGGCGGGCGACACCGTGCTCCGGCCCGGCGACTTCGTGGTTTCAGGCTTCCTCAATGAGAATCTCGGCATTGGCCGCGCCGGACGGTTGTCGGCCGCGGCGTTCAAGGCGGCAGGCTACACCTTCGCCGAATACGATCTGCGTCCCGGGTTTAAACGGTTTCTTTCCGGTGGCATGGACCTGCCTGGCCAGGGGGGCGTCTGGTACATTCATGCCAATCCTGCAGAAGCCCTGGTCGCGTTGATGGCCCATGATCCGGCCAGCTGGGCCGATCGCTACCGTATAGGATACTGGGCGTGGGAAACCCCAAAGGCACCGCAAAGCTGGGTATTCGCGGCCGACTACCTGCATGAGATATGGGTGCCCAGCCAGTTTGTCTTCGACGCCGTGAAGCGGAGCTTCGCGGCCTCCGGACGTGACGACCTGACCCCGCGTCTGCGCATAATGCCGCATCCCGTCGCGCTGCCCACACCCCACGGCCATGCCGAAATCACCGCCATCCGCCAGACCTTTGGCCTGCAGACGGACCTGTGTGAAGTCCTCAGCCTGTTCGACGTCAAGTCTGCCAACGTCCGCCAAAAGCCGGGGGGCAGTATCGACGCCTGGATACGCGCCGTTCCCGGTCCGGCCGAAACAGCCCGGCTGACGCTTAAGGTCAGCGACCTGAGCATGGACCGCGCCACCGAACAGCGGCTGAACGCCGTGCTGGCCGAACGTGCCGACATCCAGCTCATCGCCGAGGCATTGAGCGACGCTGATATGGACACCTTCATCGCCAGCTTCGACGGCGTGTTGTCCTTGCACAGGGCGGAAGGATTCGGGCTGCCGCTGGCCGAAGCCATGGCGGCAGGCGTGCCGGTCATTGCCACCGGATGGTCCGGCAATATCGACTTCATGACGACGGACAATTCTTACCTGATCCCTGCCGCCATGATCCGTATAGATGATCGCGAAGGTCCCTACACCGGACTGGAGAACGATCCGGACCAAGTATGGGCCGATCCCGATCTTGATGCGGCGGCCGGGGCAATCCGCAAACTCGTCAATTCACGCGACACGCGTGACCGCGTAAGCGAAAACGGAAAGTCTGCTATCGCCGACTTGCATAGCCCATGGCAGATCAGCGCCCTGGCCGCCTTGCCGTTCAATAGCTGGATTTGAACGATTACGCCGTTCGGACGGTTTTCAGGAAATCCATAGCCATCGTTTTCAACGTCTGCGACTGTTCTGACAGACGATGCGTTTCTTCACGCGCCAGACGTGCCCCATCCCCCGCCCGTCCGGCGGTTTCACTGACTTCGGCGACGGTCTGATTGATCCGCGCCGTCGAATCGGCAACGTCAAGAGTCGAACGAGAAATTTCAGCCACGGCAGATGTTTGCTGGATAACGGATTCAGAAATACCGTTGGAAATGTCGCGTAACGACATCACCAGATCGGCGATGGCGTTCATGGCGCTGGAGGCGTGCCGCGTGGCGTCCTGTACGCTTTTGACCTGCTCACTAATCTCAGCCGTGGCCCGTGCCGTCTGGTTCGCCAAGGCCTTGACCTCAGTGGCAACGACATTGAAGCCGCGTCCCGCCTCACCTGCCCTGGCGGCTTCGATGGTGGCATTGAGCGCCAGCAGATTGGTCTGGGACGTAATCTGGGTAATCAGGCCGATACTGGCTCCGATCCGTTCAGAGGCTTCAAGCATGGCCGTGACCCTGGCATGCGTTTCGTTCGCCATGCTGGCGGCATTCTGAGCGGCGTCGGCAGCGTGGGCGGCCTGGTCGGCAATGGCTTTGGAGGACGCTGACATTTCTTCCGTCGCACCGGCAACGGACTGGATATTCCCCGTGGCTTCGTCGATCGATTGGGCAACTGCAATTGTGCTCTGGCGCGTCTGGTCGGCGTCTCGATGCAACTCGTCTGCCGTGCCGCCCAGCGTCCGTGCCGTGGCATCCAGGTGGTCGACAACGGCCAGCACTGAGGATTCGAACTGCCCCGCCATGGCCAGCATTGCGTCACGACGTGCAATGGCCGCGTCTTGCCCTGCCCGATCCTGATCTTCGCGAAGCCGCGCAGCATCCCGGTTGGCATCGGCGAACGCCTTCAGACCGGCGGCAATGGCACCTGTCTCGAAGCGATCATTGTGATAGGGAATGTCGCCCGTCGCTTCACCGCGCGCCAGTTTCTGAATAATGCCCGACAGAACTGTCAGGCGCCGGGTCAGGCCGTTCGTAATCACAACACACAACCCGAGCGCCAGAAACAGAACGAAGCCAATCACGGCAAACTGCGCGATCATGCGACTCATGGCCTTGTCGCCCCGCGATTTCTGCATATCGGCCAGGTCGCGATTGGCCGGCTCGAACAAGGCCGTCGCGGCGGTGGTCAAGGCAGCATAGCTGCCGTTATCCGGTGTAGCGCCAAAGGCGGCGGCCGCCTGGGTAAAGCCCGTCAAGGCATCGGCGGTCGCCGGAGACAAGTTTTTGTCAGCCTGATATTCGCCAGACTTTTTCAACGAGTCCGCGACGGCTGCGGCTGCATCGGCAAACCGCGTCGCCGCCAGTTGCCGCGCCACTTCGCCGGAATCCTTTGCATCATAGAGCGCACGTGCGGACAGCACCGTAGTCGGAAGGCGGGTCGTGACTGCGTCCATCATGTAATAGCTGTCGAGATCGGGATCCAGGATCAACTTGGACTTGTCGGTTACCTCGGCAATGAGCGATGCGGCGCCTTTTAGAAGGTCCGGACCGCTTGCGGCAGTTATGCTTTGCGCCTTTTCAGGCGAAAGCATGAGAGTGTTGCGACTGGCTTCGGCCTTCAGCGTCTCGATCTGTGCGGCACTCAACCCCGCATCGGTGGCTCCTGCGGCCAATGCCGGCCAGGCAGCGGCAATGTAGTGCGCGCCTGCCTCCTCGCTACGGGCGAAGTCAACGACTTCCATGTGAGACCGATAAAGCAGCCAGCCGGTAATCGCGACCGGCACCACCATCAGAATGCCGAGAATCCGCATCCGGTCGCGCAAGCTGACGCGCGAATTTATGCTGTCAAAAAAACCTGACATCTTCGCCCCGACTCTGAAATGTTTTGACCAACAGGGTTAATCAGTAAACTTAAGGAGGCGTTAAGCCTGTTTTCTGTTGACTCTTTTGGCCGTCTGGCGCATTGCACCCACCACATCCGCGCAAGCCTTTTGCGCCCTTGTTTCAAACCCTTCGCGATCACGACCCTGCACATGATGCAACGAGGATCGGAAGGCTCCCCGATAGCGCGTTGCGCCCTCGGGGATTTTCTGTTTGCGGCAAAGGCGTGAAGCGCCAGAGGAAGAACGAGCATGTTTGACAGTTTGAACGAGCGCCTGTCCGGTCTATTCGACCGCCTGTCGGGTCGTGGCGTCCTTTCGGAAAAGGACGTCGACGAAGCCCTGCGCGAAGTTCGCGTCGCCCTGCTCGAAGCCGACGTCGCTCTGCCGGTCGTGCGCCAGTTCATGACGCGCGCCCGCGAACTGGCCACCGGCGAAGAGATCATCAAGGCCGTCCGTCCCGCCGACCAGGTCGTCAAGATCGTTTATGACGGCCTGATCGAAATGCTGGGCGGCGAAGAGCCTGAACCGCTCAATCTCAACGCCGTGCCGCCGGTCGTCATCCTGATGGCGGGTCTGCAGGGTTCGGGTAAGACGACCACGACCGCCAAGCTGGCCCTGCGCCTGTCGAAGTTCGACCGCAAGAAGGTCATGCTGGCTTCGCTCGACACCCGCCGTCCGGCGGCCATGGAGCAGCTGAAGATCCTGGCGGAACAGGTCGGCGTCGACTTCCTGCCGATCGTCGCCGGCCAAAGCGCCACCGACATTACCCGCCGCGCCCTTCAGGCCGCCAAGATCCAGGGCTTCGACGTCCTGATCCTCGACACCGCCGGTCGCACGACGCTCGACGAAGCGCTGATGACCGAAGCAGCGGACATCGCCAAGATCTCCAACCCGACCGAGACCTTCCTGGTCGCCGACAGCCTGACAGGTCAGGACGCC
>CBIHPL010000021.1:0-15331 GCA_966212005.1 uncultured Asticcacaulis sp. | reverse complement strand
CAGCGACGACTTTTCAGGCAGCAGTCTGAAGCCCGTCTGGCAATGGAATCACGTGCCGGTGGATGGCGAATGGTCGTTGACGGCGCGGCCGGGTTACCTGCGACTCAATGCCTTGCCATCCGAGACGTTCTGGCAGGCGCGCAACACCCTGACCCAGCGTGCCATCGGTCCGCAATCGCAGCCGACCGTGGTGCTGGATGCATCGGGCCTGAAGGACGGCGATGTGGCGGGGCTGGCGCTGCTGAACCGGCCGTACACCTGGATTGGCGTCGAGAAGACGGCCGAGGGACTGGCGGTCGCGCAATACGACCAGTCGAGCGGCAAGACGGTGCGTGTCCCGGTGAAAGCCGCGCGTGTCTGGTTGCGTGCCGATGCTGATTTCCTGACGGAGAAGGCGCATCTGTCGTGGTCGGCCGACGGCAAGACCTTCAAGCCGCTGGGACCCGAGTTCACCATGGCGTTCCAGCTCAAAACCTTCCAAGGCGTACGCTACAGCCTGTTTGCCTATAATGCTTCGGGGGCAACGGGCGGGCACGCCGATTTCGACGCCGTTACGGTCCATGAGCCGCATCCGAACGGACTGATGCGGCCGATTCCGTTCGGCAAGACGATCACACTGGAATCGTATGGCGCCAGGACCGGCCTGTCGGCGACGGCGACCAAGGGTGTGCCGGTTGGTTATGCGGTCGAAGACATGGGGCTTGGCCGTGTGGCGCTGAAAACCGGCGGCAAGTATGTCACGGTCGCTGCGAATGCCGGCGTCAGCCTGTCTGCCGGCAAGCCCGGTACGGCCCAGAGCTTCCAGTGGATCGAAACGCCCTATGGCGAGCTGGTGCTGATGTCCCTGGTTACCAACCGTTTTCTGCGCATCGATCCGGCTACGGGTGCGGTGAAGGCCGACAGCCCTGGACCGCAGTCCGACGGCAAGGACGGTGTGCGATTCGTGTGGAAGTCGCGCGGATAAAAAGACACCCTTCGGCTGAACCGAAGGGTGCCCCGGTGACAGGGTAACGTCCCGGTTAGCGGAACAGGCTAAGCGCAATCGATGTCGACTGATTGGCGATCGATAGCGCCTGCACACCCAAGGCTTGCTTGGTTTGCAGCGCCTGCAGTTTCGCACTCTCCTTGGCCATGTCGGCGTCGACCAGGTTACCGACCCCTTGCGTGATCGAATCCTGGAGTTGACCGACGAAGGTGGCATGGTTTTCCAGCGCCTTCGATGACGTACCCAGCTTGGCGAGTGCTGCCGAAACATTGCTGATCGACGTATCGATGTCGCTTAGCAGGGCATTGGCCGCGGTCGCGGTGGAAAAGGTTGCGGCCGACGACATGGTGATGATCGAGCCGCCGACCGTCATATCCTGTGCGGCGACGGTAATGACGCTCGAACCGTCGGCGTTGGCCAGGGCGGTAATCGCCGTGGGCGTGTCGCCGATGAGGTTGATTCCGTTGAAGGTCGCGTTATCGAGCGTCTTCTTGATCTGGTCGCGGATCGATACGAAATCGTTGTTCAAGGCGGTGCGCGACGTGGTGTCGAGCGAGGTATCCGAAGCCGCCAGAGCCTTTTCCTTCAGTTGCGTCAACATGTCCGAGACGGCTGAGCCGGCCGAAATGGCAACGTCGACGACCGATGCGCCACGTGACAGCGAATCCCTGACGGCATCAAGCGACGAAACGGTAGCGCGCTGGGTCTGGGCGATAGCGTAAGCAGCCCCGTTATCCTTTGCGGACCCTACTTTCAGGCCAGTCGAAATCCGGTTCTGTGTGGACATCAATTCCGACGATGTCGAGTTGAGGTTTTGCAGGGCGACCATAGCCCCGACATTGGTGTTGATACTCTGCATTTTACTAATCCTACTGGATGCGATGGCGACATTTTGTCAACCATAGGCTTCTGCCCACAGTCAGGATTAATCGTTAAGGTTGATAATGTGCTAACGATTGCATAGTCATGCAAACGTTTGCTTTGGGCGTTGAATTCGATGGAGGAAATATTGCCGGTTTACGTTGGCAAATACATATGTTGCGAAGCGGAACGCCTTCGTTTATCGAGACGGTAACGCATTTCAGGCGTTTGACGCAGGATTTCAGGAAGCGGTCATGGTGCAGTTGGTCACGGTTTTCGGCGGTTCGGGCTTTGTCGGCAAGCAGGTCGTTCGGGCATTGGCCAAACAGGGGTGGCGTATTCGCGTCGCCGTCCGCCGCGCGACCGAAGCTTACGATCTCAAGCCCGCCGGCGATGTCGGCCAGATCCAGGTCATGCGCTGCGATATCCGCAAGGAGTCCGACATTGCCCGCGCCCTGGATGGCGCCGACGCCTGCGTCAACCTGGTTGGCGTCATGTATCAAAAGGGCGGTCAAAGCTTCGACGCCATTCATCGCGCGGCAGCGAGTTGCATCGCCGTGGCGTGCGCAACGCGCGGCATCCGCAGCCTGGTGCAGATTTCGGCCCTGGGCGCAAAGCCCGACGCGGCTTCAAGCTATTATGCCTCGAAGGGCCGTGGTGAAGACGTCGTCCGCCGTCATGTTCCGGACGCGGTGATCTTACGCCCATCGGTGATCTTCGGTAATGGCGACAGCTTCTTCACCATGCTGGCGACTCAGGTCAAGCTGTTCCCGGTCCTGCCGGCGATCGATGGCGCCAACACGAAATTCCAGCCGGTCTATGTCGCCGATGTCGCGGCGGCCGTCGCGCGCACGCTCGGCAATGAAAAGGCTTACGGCCAGACTTACGAACTCGGTGGTCCCGAGGTCTTCGCTTTCAAGGACCTGCTGCGTTATGTCGGCAACGAGGTCATGAGGCCGCGTCCGCTGGTTTATCTGCCCGGTTTCGTTGCCAGCCTGATCGGTGTCGGCGGTGATATCCTGGGCGCGATCACGCCGCTTAAGCCATTCCTGACATCCGACCAGGTGCTGATGCTGCAGACCGACAATACGGTCGCCAAGACCGCCAAGGGGTTGCGCGATCTCGATATAGCGCCGACGGCGGTTGAATCGATCGTGCCGACCTATCTGTGGCGCTTCCGCAAGAACGGTCAGTTCGCGGTCCCGGCATAACTTATGGGTTTTGGGGCCTGAGGTCCCAAGACTTTTCTAAAACAAAAGAAAAAGCCCGGCTAAAGGCTGGGCTTTTTCTTTTGTCTCAGCAAGGTTTTGTGGGGTCACGGACCCCACACCCATTAGTTAGCCGTGGCCGAAACCGAACCACCACACCAGTCCGCCGACGCCGACGACCACCCGCCACAGCGCGAAGAAGCCATAGCCGCGTTGCTGTACGAAGCTGATGAACGGCTTGATCACCAGCAGGGCTGAGATGAATGAGACGATAAAGCCGATGGCGATAATGATGTAACGATCCGACGTCATCAGCTTGTAACTGTCGGCAAATTCGACCGCGAAGGCGCCGATCATGGTCGGAATGGCCAGGAAGAAGGAAAATTCCGCGCCGGCCTTTTTGTCGACCTTGCACACCATGGCGCCGATCAGGGTAGAGCCCGACCGCGACATGCCCGGAATGATGGCCAGGCACTGAAACAGGCCGATGGCCAGGGACGTTTTCCAGCTAAGCTTCTGGGCGTCGTCATGCACCGGCTGAGGCGCATATTTATCAGCCGCCCACAAGGCAACGCCACCGACGATCAGTGCGCCACAGATCAGGGGAATATTATCGAAGAAACCCGCCAGCAGGCCCGACTTCTTCATGACAACGCCGATAATAACCGCCGGGAAAAAGGCAACCAGAACGCTGATGGCGAAATTGCGCGATTCGGCAGAGGTCGGAAGGGTAATGACCGCCTTCCAGAGCCGCGCGAAATAGAGCACGACGACCGCCAGAATGGCGCCGAGCTGGATCATGACGGTGAAGTTGCCGCCGGGGTCCTGGAACTTCATGGCCTCTTCCGCCAGCAGCAGATGCGCGGTGGAAGACACGGGAAGGAATTCTGTGAGCCCCTCTATGATGCCCAGCAGTACGGCCAGTAAATAATCCATATTTGCCCTCGGTTCCGGCTAAAACGAAATCGCTTCAGCCGGTCTTAGAGCAAAACGCAGACCAAGTTAATTAGCAACCGCAATATTTTCGTCGAACTCCGGATCGGCCAGGGCGGGCGCGACGCCGATATAGCGCAGGCGAGCCTTTGGGGCCGCGCCCGTGTGAATCTGCTCGATGGCGTGGGCCAGCCAGCCAGCGCTTCGGCCAATGCCATACAGGGTCACCGGCGCTTCCCGTGGCAGATCGAGGTGGCGGCCGATCAAGGCAAGCGCAAGAGACATGCCCACGGGTTGGCCGGTCATATCCTCGCCGACCTTGAGGATGGTCTTCAGGTCTTCGCCGATGTGCGGTGCAGCATCGATCAGGTTGCGTGCCCTCAGATACTCCGACGGGGCGTGATCCTTTTCAAAGCCCGGCAATTCCAGGCCCTGGTTCAGCAGGGTGCGGGCAACCAGCTGCGGGTTGCCTGAGCGCCGGACCTGGGTGACGTAAAGCTCGGCGCGTGAGATGCGGGCGCCGAGGCGGGGGCCCATTACGGTCGCGAACCCGGCCATCAACGGCACGGCCAACGGCCCCATGGAGGCGGCGGCGCTGCGCACGGCCAGGGTGGATTCGTCCAGTCCGACATCGGCCGACAGGACAAGAGCCCGGCGCAACAGGTCGATATCGCGGTTCTCATAAACCTTCCAGACGCGCGCCAGCCGTTGATGGAAGAATAGACGCGGCCCGCCATTGGTGACCGAATCGACCATTTCATTGATCAGGCTGGCGGCTTCAAGATTGAGGTCGCGGTCCGGATTGATATCCGGCTGGGCATCTTCCTCGATGCGGCGGCTCAGGACCGAAAAGACGCGCAGGCGCGGCCCGCCCGGGAAGTTGACGTCCGGGCGCGGCTTCAAAGGTCCGAAGGGATTTGGGCTGGCACTTTGCCATAGCAACGCCGCGACGGCTTCGAAATTTTCACTGTCGGCCAGGGTGACGCAGTCGCGGCCACGGTAATAGTGACGGCCGTTCAGCGTCAGCGAGATTTCGCTGTCGATCGCCGCTTCGCCACGGGTGATGGTGCCGCCGCTAAGCGCCGGAACGGCAGGCAGCAGGGGCTGGCCCGTGCGCTGTCCCGGCATGCGGCCGGGTGCGCGGCGCGACAAACGCTCGACATCGTCCAGCGCATAAAGACTTTTGCGCGGATGGGTGGGGTCGCTCTTGGCGGCAATGCGCTGACGGCTGACATAGGCGTACAGCGTCTGCGGCTTGACTTCCAGACGCTGCAGCGCCTCCGTGCGGCTGATCCAGATACGAGACATGGGCACACCTTCGATGTTCATCACGACAAGACTCCGCGAATAAGGCGGTTTATTGTCAAGATTGATTCTGCGCCGCACCCTAGGCCGATTTGCCGGCTTTTGACACGTGATATTTACTTTTTATTAACAGTTTCCAACCCGCGATCCGGCGATACGCTGAAAGATGCGCGGCGGTTTTGGCTAGGTCGAACGCTGTTTCGGCAAGGTGCCGCGCCAAGAATTGTGCGGCGCAAACTTGACGTGTTTGCCTGCGGGAAAAGCCATGTTACACAAGGACATGAACACGTCGCGCAGCAAACGATCAGGCACGATTTCGCCGGTATTACTGGCGTCGGTCCTGTCGGTCGCGGTATCAGGCATACTGACGGTCGCCAAGACCCTCGTCCTCTACCTGTCCGGATCGCCATCGGTCCTGGCGTCGCTGACCGATTCGGCGCTCGACCTGCTGGCGTCAGTCGCGACCCTGTTCGCTGTCCGGTACGCCCGCACGCCGCCGGACAAGGAGCATCCCTTCGGCCACGGTAAGGCCGAAGCCTTCAGCGCCCTGTTCCAGGCGGCGTTGGTCTTTGCCTCGGCAGCAATCATTCTGCAGGAATGTGTCCGCAATTTTGCCCATCCCCAGCCGGCGCGGGCCTCCGGTCTGTCTTTGACCGTCCTCGTCCTGTCGATTGTTTTGACGGCGGTACTGGTCTGGTTTCAGAACCGGGCCCTCCGTGCCGAAGCCTCGGTCGCCGTGCATGGCGACCGCATGCATTACCTGACGGACTTCGTCACCAATATCGTCGCAATTGTCGGCGTTGGCCTGGCCGCGGTTGGTCTGCAGATATTTGACGCCGTTGCAGGCGTTGTGATGGCGGCATGGTTTGTCTGGGGCGCCATCGGGGTTTTACGTGAGGCGTCAGGCCACCTGATGGATCGGGCGCTGGACGACAGCGACGTCGAGGCTATTCGCGCACTCACGCTGAAGGACGAGCAAATTCTGGGGGTCCACGAGCTGCGTACGCGTCAGGCCGGCCCCTATGTCCTGATCCAGATGCATGTCGAGCTCGATCCGTCGCTCACGCTCGATGCTGCCCACAGGATCATCATCGCAGCGGAAAACAGGCTCATTGAGGTCTACCCGAATGCCGATATAATCATCCATCCTGATCCGAGAGGGCTTGCCGAACCGCATACAGGCGTGTTTCAGGATAGTCCGCCTTCGGAACAGGCGCAGGGATAACGCCAAAGGGACCTTGGATGACCGCCTATTCGCGCCAGCTCTACCATTTCGCCTTCGATCCCCATTCCCGGGCTGTCCGCCTGGCGCTCGGCGAAAAGAAGCTGGCGTTCGAGGAGACCAATGTCCGCTACTGGGAGCCGGACGACAATATCCTGCGCCTCAATCCGTCGGGCCTGCTGCCGATCCTGGTCGAAACGCCGGAACCTGGGTCTATCGGCCAGACGCACAAGGTATGCGAGGACCGCGCCATCCTGGAGCATCTCGACGAATGCTATAAGGAGCCCGCACTGTGGCCATCCAACGTCAACGAACGCGCCGAGGCGCGTCGGCTTGTCGGCTGGTTTGACCGGAAGTTCGATTACGAGGTGAATGCGCTGCTTCTGCATGAAAAGATGGAAAAGCGACTGATGGGGCGCGGGGCGCCGGACATCGCCTCGATGCGCGCCGGCCGCGAGGCGCTGAAGGACCATCTGCGCTACTTCGAGAGCCTGCTTCAGGTGCGTAACTGGCTGGCGGGACATTCGCTGTCCTATGCCGATTTCGCCGCGGCGGGTCAGTTGAGCGTGCTCGACTATCTCGATGAGATCAACTGGTCGCGTTACCCGGCGCTCAAGACGTGGTACATGGTCATCAAGTCGCGGCCCTGCTTCCGGCCGCTGCTGAACGACAAGATGCCGGGTGTGCCGGCGTCGGCGCATTACCGGGAGCTGGATTTTTAAGCCCTATGGGCGCGCCTTTTCAACCTCGTACAAATCTGGCCCAAGCCATCCGTCAGGAGGCCTCAGCGCTCGGCTTTTCGGCCGCGCGCTTTGCTGCCCTGCCTGAGGTATGGGACGCGGCGGACCGGCTGACGGCATTTATCGAAGCGGGTTTCCACGGCGACATGCAGTGGATGGTGGAGACGCATGAGCGCCGCCGCCATCCACGCAATATGTGGAGCGATGCCAAGGGCGCCTTGGTCCTGGCCTATAATTATGGCCCCGACACCGACCCGCGAGAGGGCCTGGCGCACCCCGAGACCGCTAACCTGAGCGTCTATGCGCGTGGCGACGACTATCACGAGCTGATCAAGAAGAAGCTGAAAGCCCTGGCGACCTGGATCGTGGGGCAGACGGGCTGTGAGCTGAAGGTGTTTGTCGATACGGCGCCGTTGATGGAAAAGCCGTTGGCGCAGCTGGCGGGTTTGGGTTGGCAGGGCAAGCACACCAATCTGGTATCGCGCGAACTGGGCTCGTGGTTCTTCTTGGGCGTTATACTGTTTGACCGGGTATTGGGCGACGATGGCGCCGAGCGCGACCACTGCGGCTCGTGTTCCGCGTGTCTCAATGCCTGTCCAACCGATGCGTTCGTCGGGCCTTACCGGCTGGACGCGCGCAAATGCCTGTCCTATCTGACGATCGAGCTGCGCGGCCCCTGGCCGGAGCGGTTCCGGCACCAGATGGGCAACCGGATCTATGGTTGCGATGACTGTCTGGCGGCCTGTCCGTGGAACAAGTTCGCGCAAGCCGCGCAGGATATGAAGTTGCAGGCCCGCGAGGGATTTACGGGGTTGAAACTGGTTGATCTGACCCGGCTGAGCGACGCGGAGTTTCGTGCACTGTTCAGCAAATCGGCGATCAAGCGCATCGGGCGGGAATCGTTTTTGAGGAATGTGAATTACGCGCTCGGTAATGCCGGTAAGACTTCGCAGAATCCGGAAATCGAGGCGGCACTACTTAGGGGTTTGGCCGATGACAGCGCTGTTGTGCGCGGGTCGGCCGTGTGGGGGTTGAAGCAGGTGTTGGGGGAGGATGCGTTTGTCGAGCTCAGCAATAGTTACCTGACGAATGAGACAGATGAAGCAGTTCGATCAGAATGGGCGGGCAGTCATGCAGATTGATAGATGCCCCTCACCCCAACCCTCTCCCCTCAAGAGGGGAGAGGGGGCGATGTGGCGACTAAAGTGCCGCAGTAAATCCCCTGTCCCCGGTTACGGGGAGAGGGTTAGGGTGAGGGGCAAGCTGAACGAGGCAACATATGCCAAGCTTTAGCCTGATAATCCTCAGCTACAACAGCGGCGGCTATATCGAGCGTTGTCTCGACGCTGCAACGGCGTTGGCCGCCGATGAGGTCATCCTGGCCGATAACGGGTCAGCTGACATGGACCTCGACGCGTTGCGGACGAAGTACCCAACCGTCAAGATCATCGACAACGGCGGCAATCTCGGCTTCGCCGAAGGCAATAACCGCGCGGCCGCCATGGCCACTGGCGACTGGCTGGGCTTTATCAATCCCGATGCCTTCGCCGAGCCCGACTGGCTTGAGGCCATGCGTGCTGCAATCCAGAACCACCCCAACACGGCCATGTTCACGGCCTTGCAGATCGAGGACAAGGATCCCTCTCGGCTCGATGGCTTGGGCGACAGCCTGACCTTTTTTGGCTTTCCCTATCGTTCGGGCTTCGGACAGCCCCTGCCTGCACAAGTGGAGGCCCGCGAAACCTTTTCACCGTGTGGCGCGGCCTTTGTTATCCGCGCCGATCTTTACCGTCAGCTCGGTGGCTTCGACGCGCGGTTCTTCTGTTATTGCGAGGACGCCGATCTCGGTTTCCGCGCCCGTTTGCTGGGCCACGGCTGCCGGTTGGTGCCTGACGCACGTATCCGCCACATCGGATCGGCAGCCATGGGCGTGCGTTCGGACTTTGCCCTTTATCACGGCTATCGCAACCGCATCTGGCTGTACGCCAAGAACATGCCGCTCGGCCTGCTGTTCCTGACCCTGCCGGTCCACGTAGTGGTCACATGCCTGGGCGCCGTCAAAGACGCGCTGAAAGGCAAGGGCGGCCTAGTGTCAAAGGCCATAGGTGACGCCTTTGCCGGCATGGGACCAATTCTTCGCGACCGCAAAAAAATTCAGGCGTCACGCCTAATCGGCGCTTTACGGCTGGCGAAAGTTTTGACATGGAACCCCATGACGATTGCCCGTCGCGGCTAAGGATCGGGCGCTCCCCTCAAATTTCAGGATGTCCGCATGACCAGCACTGCCCTTGACGCCCTCAAGACCCAGGCGTTTGTCGACAACAACGCCCGCATCGTCGATCAGTTCCGCACCGATCCGGACCGTCTGTCGCGCATGAGCGTCGACGTCTGTGGTCTCTATATCGACGTCTCCAAGCAGAGCTGGTCGAAGTCCGGTTTCGACCGCGCCATCGAACTGTTCGAAAAGTCGGGCCTCAGCGGAGCGCGCGAGAAGATGTGGACCGGCAAGGCGATTAACGTCTCGGAAAACCGTGCCGTCCTGCACGTCGCCCTGCGCGACACCGATGCCGAAAACAAGCGCCTGCGCGGCGATGATATCGCCCACGACGTCAAGTCGGCGCGCGACGCCATGCGCGACTATGCCGGCGCCATCCGTTCGGGCACGATCACGGGGTCGACGGGCAAGGCCTTCAAGACCATCGTCCATATCGGCATCGGTGGCTCCGATCTCGGCCCGCGTCTGATCTTCCAGGGTCTGACGGCGCTGAACCCGCAGATCGACATCCGCTTTGTCGCCAATGTCGACGGCTCGGAGCTGGCGCTTGCGCTCGCCGGCCTCGATCCGGCCGAAACCCTGGTCATCGCCGTGTCGAAGACTTTCACGACGCAGGAAACCCTGGCCAACTTCCTCGCTGCCCGCGACTGGCTGGTGAAGGGTCTCGGCGAAGAGGGCGCTAGCGCGCATCTCGCCGCCGTTTCCGCGGCGCCGGACAAAACCAGCGCTTACGGTATCGCGCCCGACCGTGTCTTCGGCTTCAAGGACTGGGTCGGTGGTCGCTATTCGCTGTGGTCGGCGGTGTCGCTGTCGGTCATCATCGCGCTCGGCTACGACATCTACGAACGCTTGCTGGCGGGCGCGCGCCAGATGGACCAGCACTTCCTGACGGCACCATTTGACAAGAACGCCCCTGTCCTGCTGGCGGCCGCGCAAGTTTATAACCGTATCGGTCTCGATCGCCCGAGCCGTGCCGTCATCCCTTACGTCCACCGCCTGCGCCGCCTCGCCGCCTTCCTGCAACAGCTGGAAATGGAATCGAACGGCAAGCGCACCTCGCCGCACGGCGATCTGCTCGACATGAAGACCTCGCCGGTCGTCTTCGGTGACGAAGGCACCAATGCTCAGCACGCCTTCTTCCAGATGCTGCACCAGTCCGAGGACGTCGTGCCGCTGGAATTCATCGCCGTCCAGTCGAACCCGGAAGCCTCCGACGACATGCAGAAGAAGCTGCTGTCGAACGTGATCGCGCAAGGGGAAGCCTTCATGGTCGGCAAGTCGATGAAAACCTCGGAGGCCGAATGCCGCAGCCTTGGTTTCGATGACGTCAAGACCGCCCAGATCGCGCCGCAGAAGGTCTGCCCGGGCAACAAGCCGTCGACCCTGGTCCTGCTCGACGCCCTGACGCCGGAAACCCTGGGCGCGCTGCTGGCCCTTTATGAGCACAAGACCTTTGCCGAGGGCATCGTCATGGGCCTGAACAGCTTCGATCAATGGGGCGTGGAACTGGGCAAGACCCTGGCCACCGCCGTCCTCAAGGATTTCGCCGCGGCAGAGCCAGCCCCGCACGATCCGTCGACGGCCGCGCTGATCGCACGTGTCAAGGGTTAGGTTTCACAAAGTTCATTTGTAAGTTTTCCAGACCTCTGACTACTAATTGGTCGAGAGGGAGAAACCTGCAATGACCATGACCCGTCGCACCGCTGCTGGAGGCCTGGTCCTGGCCTCCAGCCTTTTGGGCATGTCCGTGCATGCCGCCGAGCCGCCGTCGCCTGACCTGATGGGGACATGGTCTGGTTGGCTGATTGCGGGTGCCATATCGCTCCGCCTGCGCCTGGTCATCACAGATGCGAAAACCGCCAAGGTCGTCAGTATAGATCAGGGCAATGCCGAGATTCCTGCCACCGAAGTGACCCTGAGCGGCACCTCGGCGGTGCTGAAATTCAATTCCATCGGCGCCGTGTTCGAAGGTAAGCTGGTGGGCCACGACCGGCTGGACGGCGCGTTTACGCAAGGCATTGCCATCTCGATCACATTCAAGCGTGGTGAAGATGCAGGCAACGCTCCGTCGTACGATCCGCTGACTCAGACCTTGTTGAACGACGCGCGCCGCAATGCCCGCGTACCGGGCATGATCGCTGGCTGGCAGACGCGCGGCGCCGCGCCCGTCATCCTGTGTGACGGCCTGCGTTCGGTTGAAGCAAATATGCCTGTGACGGCCGGGGACCAATGGCATTGGGGCTCAATCACCAAGTCGATGACAGCGACCGTCGCTGCGCGCTTGGTCGAGGCCGGAAAGATCAAATGGATAACCACCGTCGGTGACGTGCTTGCGCCGAAAGGCAAAATCCGGGAAGAGTACAAGGCGGTCTCCCTGTTGCATCTGCTGAGCCATCGCGCCGGCCTTCAACCGAATCTCGATACAGCGGCCATTCTGCCTTATACCCGCGATCCCCTGGCCGATGCGCGCGCTGAACGCCTGCGTTATGCGCTGGCGGTCCTGGACCAGAAGCCGGCCGCCGGACTGGCGGAACAAATGATTTACAGCAATAACGGCTTCGTCGTCGCCGGCGCCATGCTGGAGGCCGTGACAGGTAAGCCGTGGGAGATCTTGATTCAGACCGAACTGTTTGGTCCCATGGGGCTCAAAAGTGCCGGCTTCGGTGCGCCCGGGACCCTGGGCAAGATCGACCAGCCGCTGGGCCATGTAGTGCAGGGCGAGCGCCGCATTCCCGCCAAGGTAGGACCGGGCGCTTTAAACGACAATCCGACGGCGCTGGGGCCGGCCGGCCGCGTGCACATGACGGTTGCCGACATGCTGACTTATCTGGCGGCTCATCGCGACCGGCCTGAAAGCTATCTGAAGTCTGATAGCTGGACGAAGCTGCATACACCGCCCTTCGGTGGCGATTATGCGCTGGGCTGGATGGTGAAAGGCGATGGCACTGTGTGGCACAATGGCTCGAATACGTTGTGGTACGCCGAGGTCGTGTTCAATCCGAAGACGGGCATCGTCGCGGCCGCCGCTGCGAATGATGCCGCGCTACAGACCCAGATGGTGGTCAATAAGATCATTGGTGAAGCTGTCACGGCAGGATTGAAGTAGCCGCCATTGACCCGGCACGGCATTCGTTTTCTAATAATTAAAAACAGGCGAGTGACGTGTCAGGACAATCCCACAAACCTACGGTCGGCGGCGGCGCCAAGAAGGTGCTCTATGCGCTGCAAACTGCCACACGCATCGGCCTCGACAATACCGCGAAGGCGTTGACGGCCAAAAATACCTGCAAGGCGTGCGGCCTCGGCATGGGTGGCCAGAAGGGCGGGATGACAAACGAATCCGGCGACTTCCCGTCGGTGTGCAACAAGTCGATCCAGGCGCAGTCGACCGACATCCAGCCGGGCATTCCGCTCGAAGTCGTGACCCATTCGCTGACAGACCTCCAGGAACTGGACGGTCACGAATTGGAGCATCTCGGGCGGTTGGCCTTCCCGATCTATAAGCCAAAGGGTGCAGGCCGGTTCGAAGCGATCGACTGGGAGGCTGCGCTCGACCTGGCAGCCGCGAGATTCAAAGCGATAACGCCCGATCGCAGCTTCTTCTATTCCTCGGGACGGTCGTCGAACGAGGCGGGCTTCGTGCTGCAACTGCTGGCCCGCGCCTATGGTACCAACAATGTCAATAACTGCTCCTATTATTGCCATCAGGCGACGGGCGTAGGCCTGGGCACGACCATCGGCACGGGCACGTCGACGGTCGAGCTGGAAGACCTCGACCGCTGCGACTTTGTGATGGTGGTCGGCGCCAATCCGTCGTCGAACCATCCGCGTTTTATCCATAAGCTGAAGGGCGTACGCGACCGCGGCGGTGAGGTCGTTATCCTTAATCCGGCCAAGGAACCGGGGCTGGTGCGTTTCGCCATCCCGAAAAGCCCGAAATCGATGCTGAAGGGCGGCGACTATATCGCTTCGGACTATTTGCAACCCCGCATCGGCTCCGATCTGGCGCTGCTGAAGGGACTGGCCAAGGCGGTGCTGGAAATGGGCGCTCAGGACGACGCGTTTATCGCTGGACATACGTTGGAGTTCCAGGCCTTCCGTGATGATATCGCAGCGACCCCATGGCTGGACATCGAGGCGCGGACAGGGTTAGCGCAAGCCGATATCGTCCGTGTGGCGGCGCTCTATGCCAAGGCCAGAGAGGCCGTTATCGCCTGGGGCATGGGCATCACCCATCACCTGAACGGCAGCGACAACGTCGAATATATCGCCAACCTGGCCCTGCTGCGCGGTCAGATCGGCCGGCCGGGCGCGGGGCTTTTGCCCTTGCGCGGCCATTCCAATGTCCAGGGCATCGGTACGATCGGCGTCAAGCCGGTGTTGGCCGCAGAAGTGCTGAAGCGCATGGAGGAGGCCTTCGCTATTACCCTCCCTAAGGGCGGTGGCATGGACACCATGTCTTGCATGCAGGCGGCGCACGCCGGCAAAATCGACGCCGCCATGATGATGGGCGGTAATCTTTACGAGGCCAATCCCGACAGCGGTTTCGCCGGCGAAGCCTTTGAACGCATCGGTTTCAAGCTCTATCTGACGACCACGCTCAATCGCGGCCACGTCAATGGCCTTGGGGATGGCGAGGTGCTGATCCTGCCGGTGACGGCGCGCGACGAGGAGTGGCAGCCGACGACGCAGGAATCGATGTTCAACTTCGTCCGCCTGTCCGATGGCGGCATCCGGCGGCTCGGGACCGTGCGGCCGGAAAGTAATATCCTGTGCGATCTTGCGACGCGATTGCTCGACACGCCGATCGATTTCCAGGCCTTCAAACAGCATCGCACCATCCGCGAAGCCATTGCGCGCATTGTCCCCGGCATGGAAGACCTGGCCGATATCGATGTGGCGCGCCAGGAGTTCCATGTGCGCGGTCGGTTGCTGCACACACCGGATTTCCATACGCCGTCAGGCAAGGCGCATTTTGTCGTCCGGCCGCTGCCGCCGCGCTCAGAGGCAGAGCTGTTGCTGAGCACGATCCGCTCAGAAGGTCAGTTCAACACCATCATCTATGAGCGCACCGACAGCTATCGCGGCAAGATCGGCCGCTGGAGCATCATGATGAATGCCGAAGACATGCTCGCACGCAGGATTAATGATGGTGATGTGGTGACGGTCGAATCCGATCACGGCGTAATGGAGAATGTGAAGGCGCACGCTTTCGACGTGGCGCGCGGTGGCATCCTGGCCTATTTCCCGGAAGCCAATGTGCTGACCGGCACGCACGTCGATCCGCGCAGCAAGACACCGGCGTTCAAGGCAACGCCGGTGCGGATCAGAGCTTAAAGCTTGTCGCTTGGTTGCGGTGCTTCGCGACCCGCCCGATCAAGAAAAGACAACATGTCCGCAGGAACGGCTGTGCCGGCTTTGGCCTGCAGAAAGGATGACGCCGTTTCGACCGTGCCAATTTTCTCTGCAACCGCAACGGCGATCCATTGGTTCAGCGAAACACCATCGTCTTTCGCAAGACGCTGAGCCGCAGCCTTCACCGACTGTGGCAATTTCAGTGGGTAGGAAGACTTTGTCATGTCCTTAGCTCCTTAAGCAAGTCGCCTGGCGTCAGCACACGAAGACCAAATCTGACTGAAACGCCTTTGAACTCTTTAACATTGTGTGTGACGAGCGCTGTCGCCTGTCCGTTAATCGCAGCTTCCAGGACCATTTCGTCATTGGGATCGCTCAATTGCGGTCGCCAAAGGAAATTGACCTCGACACCCTCACTCGCGCTCGCCAGTGCTGCCAGAAAAGCAT
>CBIHPL010000020.1:0-15416 GCA_966212005.1 uncultured Asticcacaulis sp. | reverse complement strand
TGTGCGGCAAGTACAAGCGCATGAAGTACAAGGGCATCATCTGCGAAAAGTGCGGCGTCGAAGTCACGCTGTCGCGCGTTCGCCGTGAGCGCATGGGCCACATCGAACTGGCCTCGCCGGTCGCCCATATCTGGTTCCTGAAGTCCCTGCCGTCGCGGATCGCCATGATCCTCGACATGGCGCTGAAGGATGTCGAGCGCGTTCTGTACTTCGAAAACTACATCGTCACCGAGCCGGGCCTGACGCCGCTGAAGCTGAACCAGCTGCTCAGCGAAGACGAGTACTTCCGCTACCAGGAAGAATTCGGCGACGACAGCTTCACGGCCGAAATCGGCGCCGAAGCCGTCCGCAACATGCTGATGGCGATGGAGCTGAACGACATCGCCGAAAAGATCCGCGCCGATCTGGTTGATAACACCTCGGAAATGAAGGGCAAGAAGCTCTCGAAGCGCCTCAAGCTCATCGAAAGCTTCATCGAGTCGGGCAACCGTCCGGAATGGATGATCCTGACAGTCGTGCCGGTCATTCCGCCGGAACTGCGTCCGCTGGTGCCGCTTGACGGCGGCCGTTTCGCCACCTCGGACCTCAACGACCTGTACCGTCGCGTCATCAACCGGAACAACCGTTTGAAGCGCCTGATGGAACTGCGCGCGCCGGACATCATCATCCGCAACGAAAAGCGGATGCTGCAGGAATCGGTCGACGCCCTGTTCGACAACGGCCGCCGCGGCCGCGTCATCACCGGCGCCAACAAGCGTCCGCTGAAGTCGCTGGCCGACATGCTGAAGGGCAAGCAGGGCCGCTTCCGCCAGAACCTGCTCGGCAAGCGCGTCGACTATTCGGGCCGTTCGGTGATCGTGGTCGGTCCCGAGCTGCGCCTGCATCAGTGCGGCCTGCCGAAGAAGATGGCGCTCGAGCTGTTCAAGCCGTTCATCTACTCGCGCCTCGACGCCAAGGGCCTCAGCATGACGCTGAAGCAGGCGAAGAAGTGGGTCGAAAAGGAGCGCAAGGAAGTCTGGGACATCCTCGACGAGGTGATCCGCGAGCATCCGGTGCTGCTGAACCGCGCGCCGACGCTCCACCGCCTCGGCATCCAGGCCTTCGAGCCGGTGCTGATCGAGGGCAAGGCGATCCAGCTGCACCCGCTGGTGTGCGCGGCCTTCAACGCCGACTTCGACGGCGACCAGATGGCCGTCCACGTGCCGCTGTCGCTCGAAGCCCAGCTTGAAGCGCGCGTCCTGATGATGTCGACGAACAACATCCTGTCGCCCGCCAACGGCCGTCCGATCATCGTGCCGTCGCAGGACATCGTGCTTGGCCTCTACTACCTGTCGCTGGTCAAGGACGGCGAACAGGGCGAGGGCATGGTCTTCGGCGACCTGAACGAAATCCAGCAGGCGCTGGATTCGGGCGCGGTCTCGATGCACGCCAAGATCAAGTGCCGTTTCACGCAAAAGGACGAAGACGGCGTTGTCCGCACGCGCGTCGTCGACACCACGCCGGGCCGCATGAAGATCGCGGCCCTGCTGCCGCAGAACGAGAACATTGGCCTCAAGGTTCTGGAAAAGACCCTGACCAAGAAGGAAATCGGAAACCTGATCGACGTCGTCTACCGCCACTGCGGTCAGAAGGCGACGGTGATCTTCGCCGACCAGATGATGGCGCTCGGTTTCAAGGAAGCTGCCCGCGCCGGTATTTCGTTCGGCAAGGACGACATCGTTATCCCCGACACCAAGAAGGGCATCGTCGAAGAGACGCGTACCCTGGTCGAGGAATACGAGCAGCAGTACTCGGACGGCCTGATCACCAAGGGTGAGAAGTACAACAAGGTCGTCGACGCCTGGTCGAAGGCGACGGACCGCGTTTCCGACGAAATGATGAAGGAAATCAGCCGCAAGCATAAGCACGAAGATGGCCGTGAAAAGGAGATCAACTCGATCTACATGATGGCCAACTCCGGCGCCCGTGGTTCGCAGGCCCAGATGAAGCAGCTTGGCGGTATGCGCGGCCTGATGGCCAAGCCTGACGGCTCGATCATCGAAACGCCGATCATTTCGAACTTCAAGGAAGGCCTGTCGGTTCTCGAATACTTCAACTCGACCCACGGCGCCCGTAAGGGTCTGGCCGATACCGCGCTGAAGACCGCCAACTCCGGTTACCTGACGCGTCGTCTCGTCGACGTCGCCCAGGACTGTATCATCATGGAAGAAGACTGCGGCACGACGCGTGGCATCACGCTCAAGGCCGTTGTCGAAGGCGGTGATGTGCTCGTCTCGCTGGGCCAGCGCGTGCTGGGCCGTTGCACGGCCGAGGACATCAAGGACGTCGCGACCGGCGAAGTCGTGGTCGAAGCCGATACCTATATCGACGAAGACGTTGTCGAGGTGATCGAGGCTTCGGGCGTCCAGTCGGTCAAGGTCCGTTCGGTCCTGACCTGCGAAGCCGACCTTGGCACCTGCTCGGCCTGCTACGGTCGCGACCTGGCGCGCGGCACCCGCGTGAACATGGGCGAAGCCGTCGGCGTCATCGCGGCGCAGTCGATCGGCGAACCCGGCACCCAGCTGACCATGCGTACCTTCCACATCGGCGGTACCGCTCAGGTCGCCGAGCAGTCGTTCTATGAAACGACCTCGGACGGCGTCGTGAAGATCTCGGGCGGCAATACCGTCCGTGGTTCGCATGGCGACCTGATCTCCATGTCGCGCAACCTGATGATCACCATCCACCACGACGGCAAGGACCGCGAGACCTATAAGGTCGGCTATGGTTCGCGCCTGCGTGTCGAAGAAGGCACCGTGGTCAAGAAGGGTCAGCGTCTGGCGGAGTGGGACCCGTACACCACGCCGATCATCACCGAAGTGGGCGGCAAGATCCGTTACGAGGATCTGACGGACGGCATGTCGGTCCGCGAGGAAACCGACGAAGCCACCGGCATCACCAACCGCGTCGTCGTCGACTGGCGCGGGTCGTCGAAGTCGGCGGACGGTCGTCCGGCCCTGGCCATGACCGACGACCGCGGCGCCGACAAGAAGCGGTCTTCGGGTGCCGACAGCCGCTATATGCTGCCGGTCGGCGCCATTCTGTCGGTCGGCAACGGCGACGAGATCAAGCCGGGCGATATCCTGGCCCGTATCCCGACCGAAGGTGCCAAGACCCGCGACATCACCGGCGGTCTGCCGCGCGTCGCCGAACTGTTCGAAGCCCGCCGTCCGAAGGATTGCGCCGTCATCGCCGAGATGGATGGCCGCGTTGAATTCGGCCGCGACTACAAGAACAAGCGCCGCATCAAGATCACGCCGGAGGACGGTTCGGAACCGGTCGAGTTCCTGATCCCGAAGGGCAAGCATATCTCCGTCCATGACGGCGATATCATCCAGCGTGGCGACTACATCATCGACGGCAACCCGGACCCGCACGATATCCTGCGTATCCTGGGCGTCGAGGCACTGGCCGAATACCTGGTCAACGAAATCCAGGAGGTTTACCGCCTCCAGGGCGTGCCGATCAACGACAAGCACATCGAAGTCATCGTACGTCAGATGCTGCAGAAGGTGGAAATCCTCGATGCCGGCGATACCGGCCTCATCAAGGGCGACCACCTCGACAAGACCGAAGTCGATGCGGAAAACATCAAGGCGGAAAAGCGTGGCGGCCGCCCGGCCATCACCCAGTCCATCCTGCTGGGCATCACCAAGGCGTCGCTGCAGACCAAGTCGTTCATCTCGGCCGCTTCGTTCCAGGAAACGACGCGCGTCCTGACCGAAGCTTCGGTGCAGGGCAAGATCGATACGCTGGACGGCCTGAAGGAAAACGTCATCGTCGGCCGTCTGATCCCGGCCGGTACGGGCGCCTACCTGCGCTCGCTGCAACGTATCGCTCTCAAGCGCGACGAGCAGCTGACGCATCAGCGCGAAGAGACGATGGAGCCGCTGCCGGCGGAAGTCCTGCTCGAAGGTCCGGTCGCCGGCGAGTAATCGCTTGCTCGCAAAAGGAAATCGAAACCCCTGGGGCACGCCTCAGGGGTTTTGTTTTGGGACGAGGGACGTCGGAATAGGGTGATATTTGAAGTCAACGCGGTTGGTCTAAGGTGCAATGACTTAGAGGGAAGCGGCGTGCTCAGACATTTTTTGCCAGTTGGCCGCATCGCCGGGCAGTCTATATGACGGCGCTGATCGCGATTGCGGCTCTGGTATATTTCTCGAACAGACTCGAACTTGGCGCAATACGGCCGGCTGGCTCCGGGTTGGACGCCGTCGCCGGTTCGCATCGGGTAGCTTCGCGCCTCAGGACGTGCATCCGTGACCCGCGGCACTTGCATATCGAAAGCTTATCCGGATCGTGATTAGCATCACGAAACTTCCGGGGAGACCGCCATGCAGAAGGCACCTGTGCTTTACACGCCCGCTGTCGAAGTTCCGCAGCCGGACGAGGCAGAGACAATCGCCGAACTGGCTGCCGTCCACATCAAAAGCATGCGGCGCGCAACGGATGATCCCCACGATATTCAGCGCGCCCAGCACAGCAAAAGTCATGGCCTGCTGATCGGGCGCCTGGAGGTCCTGGACGACCTGGATGAAACATTGGCTCAAGGCGTTTTTGCGCATCCGGATGTCTATGACGCCGTCGTCCGGCTATCGACTGTGCCGGGAGAAATCCTGCCCGACACCTTTGGCACGCCGCGCGGATTCGCGATAAAACTCATTGGAGTCGAAGGCGAGCGTCTGCCGGGTTCGGAAGGTGCGGTGACCCAGGACTTCATAATGGTCAATATGCCGGCCTTCGGCGCCCCCAGTTTGAAAGCCATGGTTCCTCCGATGAAGGGACTGGCGGCAATCAGCGGCCGCATGGAAGACCTCAAGATGGCTACCGCCGCCGTCGCTCGCGTCACTGAAGCCTTTATCGAAGGGGCGGGGAGCAGCGTACCCGGCCTACGCGCGATCGGAGGCGAGCCGCCGCGGCATCCCCTGGGAGAGACCTATTTCAGCCAGGCGCCGATCCTGTATGGTCCCTATATGGCCAAGCTGTCACTGGCGCCGCGTTCGGCCAACCTTACGAAACTCTTCGGCAAGCGGATTGATACGGACAGTGACAAGGTTGCATTGCGCAAGCTGATGAATGCGCATTTCGAAATGCAGGGCGGCGAGTGGGACCTGCGCGTGCAGTTATGTACGGATCTGGAAACCATGCCGGTCGAGGACAGTACGCACCCGTGGCCAGAAGAGGAAAGCCCCTGGCAAACGGTGGCGCGCCTGACCATAGGACCCCAGATCGCCTGGAGCGAGGAGCGCGCCCACGTCATCGACGACGGCATGTCGTTCAATCCCTGGCATGGCATTGCCGTGCATCGCCCGCTCGGCTGGGTGCAACGCGCTCGAAAGCATGTCTATGAAGCGTCGGTCCGGACGCGCGGCCAGAGCCGCGGCCTGACCATTTCCGAGCCCGACGGCGTCGACTATCTGTTTGCCGACGAGCCGTTGGAGGCTGAGGTCTTTTATCCTTAAGCACACCGAACCATCTCTTGACGCGAAGTTACCTATAGGTTACTTGTAACCTTAAGGTGACTTCGTGGAGGTATGGGGATGAATAGTGAGCAACTGACGCGGCAGGCCGAGGGGCACGTTGCGTTTCGCAAGGGACTCTTGATTGTAAATGCCTGCGGTTATGTCGCGTGGATCGGGTCGCGAGGCCTGGCTCATGCAGAAGCATTTGGGCTGGATCCATCCACGTGGGACCTTGTTCACAACCTCTCCATGCCGGTTTGGGTGATCAGCCTTGTTCTTATCTTCGCGCAATCCGCAATTCTCAAGCGCAATCGCGACATGGCCGCATTGGTCGATGACGAACGGTCCATCGAAAAGAAGCATTTAGCTTTCAAGGGCGGGTATTGGGTGTTGCTTGTGGCCGTGGCCATGGTCTACGCAGCAACCTTCTTTGCGCCGGACCTCGATATGCGCACCTACATGCCGCTGCTGCTGGCCGCCGGTGTTGCGGCGCCGGCTTTTATCGTCACCTTTTTCAGCAAAGACTGACCGTGGCGGACAAACTGAGGAACCGGCTCAAGGATTACCGTACTGCGCGCAACCTGACGCAGGCCGACTTGGCTGTCATGGCGCAGGTGTCGCGCAAGACGATCAACACTATCGAAAACGAGGTCTTCGTGCCGTCAACCACGTTGTCGCTCAAACTGGCGCAGGTGCTCGACGCGCGCGTCGAGGACCTTTTCTATCTGGAGGCAGTATGAAAAGTCCTTATGGCAATCCATGGAAACGCAACCCGTATGCCAATCCCTACGCCAACCTAAAGGTCGAAGCGGCAAAGGCCGAGGCCAGGAAACGCGCGCAGGCATTGATGATGAATGTCGCTATCTGGAGTTCTGTGCCCGCCACCATAGTTACCGTAGCAGCGGTCCTGGCTTCACACTGACGATTTAACCGCTCGGTGAATGGCGACGATCCCCAGCGTCAACGGGCGGAAGGTGACGTGGCTAAAGCCATGGCCGCGCAGTTCATCGGCAAAGGCCGCAGCGCCCGGAAAGTCATGAATGCCCTTGAGCAGATACTGATAGGCGCCGGCATCACCATTGGCGATGATGCGGCCCATCAGCGGCAGGCAGGTGTCCATGTAACTGAGATAGAGCCTTTGCAGCCAGGGCAGGGGTATCACCGAGGCATCGATATTCAGGAAGACGCCGCCCGGTTTCAGGCAACGCAGGATTTCGGCCAGCGCTCTGTGGCGATCGATAATCTTCATGCCAAAGGCCATGGTGATGATATCGAAGCTGTTGTCGGCAATGTCGGCCATGTCGCAGGCGTCGAGAAAGCGGAAACTGACGCCGTCCTGGCCATCAAGCTTGCGGCGAGCGACATTCAGCATCGGCTCGCAGATATCGGTAACCGCAATCCTGAAGCACCGCTGCTTCAGGACACGCTGGGGAACGTCGCCGGTTCCTGAGGCGATATCCAACAGGCTGTCGCCGGCTTCCCGCGCCACCTGGCTGGCAAAGGTGTGCTTCCAGTGGCGCTGGATATACAGGCTGAAATAATCGCAGTAGCGGTCGTAGTTGCCGGCGATGCGGGCAAAGACATCGTCTTCCGGGGCATGGAATTCGGCCGCGTTGTCGCTCATACAGCCTGCCCTGCGGCCCAGCCAGACGACCATGCCCACTGGAAGTTATAGCCGCCCAGCCAACCGGTGACGTCGACGCACTCGCCGATAAAGTAAAGTCCGGGTTGCAGGCGGCTTTCCATGGTTTGCGACGACAGCCCGTCGGTATCGACGCCTCCGGCTGTGACTTCGGCCGTGCGATAGCCTTCGGTGCCCATGGGGATCAGGCTCCATTTGTTGACGGCTTTCGACAGCTTGTCGAGACTTGCATTCGGCAAGTCACCGACATTGCTTTCGCTACGCAAGTCATGGAGCTCCAGCCAGCGATCGCTTAACCGCCTGGGCAAAAGCTCGGCCAGTGCGTTCCCCAATGACTGCTTGCCGCGCGACTGCTTGCGATCCAAAAGCCATTCCATCAGGTTGAGGCCCGGCAGGAGGTCGATCTCTACGTCCTGGCCTGCTCGCCAATAGCTGGATATCTGCAGAGCCGCCGGACCGGACAAGCCGCGATGGGTGAACAGGAAGCCGTCGGTGAACTGCGTCTTTGCCGCCTTCATGCGCGCCTGGATCGCCACGCCGGACAGGCCGTTGAAATCCTCAAGCTTGTCGGGACCGAGCGTGAAGGGCACCAGCGCTGGCCGGGTCTCGATAATCTCATGCCCGAACTGGCGCGCCAGGTCGTAGGCAAACCCGGTCGCGCCCATCTTGGGGATCGACAGTCCACCGGTGGCGACGACCAGCTTTTCGGACGTTATCACGCCGCCGGATGTATCGAGCGCAAATCCGCCGTCGCGACGGTCGACGCGCCGGATTTCGGTCTTCAGCCACAACTCGCCACCGGCCGACTGCAGGTCGTCGAGCAGCATGTCTATAATGTCCTGCGCCGAGGTCTCGCAGAACAGCTGACCTTCGGTTTTTTCATAATAGGGGATGCCGCGTTCGATGACACGGCCGACAAAGTCCCAAGGCGTGAAGCGCTTGAGTGCCGAGATACAGAAGTGCGGGTTCTGGGAGATGAAGTTCTTCGGCGTCGCCTTCAGGTGCGTGAAGTTGCACTTGCCGCCGCCCGAAATACGGATCTTCTCGGCGGGCTTTGTGGCATGGTCGAGCACGACGACCTTACGGCCGCGTCGCGCCGCTTCGATGGCGCACATCAGGCCCGCTGCGCCGGCACCCAGAATAACAACGTCGAAACTGCGCAAACGCCCTCACTATAACGGTCACAAATAATTGCCGCGGCTTACCTTACGGCTATCTTGCGGCGCGCCGAATTTGGCTTAAGGTCGCCACCTCTAAACCATAAGGAGTCGCAGGGCCATGTCCGATCTGGAAACCATCACCTCGAAAATTGCCGAAAAGCTGGGCACGGAATCGGGCCTCGGCAAGATCGTGAAGCTCGACTTCGGCGGCGACGGCAAGATTCTGATCAACGGCGCGGCTGTCCCGAACAGCGTCACCAACGAAGACGGCGACGCCGACGCGACCATCCAGGTCTCGATCGACGATTTCAAGAGCATCGCTTCGGGCGCGCTCGATCCCATGATGGCCTTTATGACCGGAAAGATGAAAATCCAGGGCGATATGGGCGTCGCCCAGCGCCTGGCGCCGCTGCTCAAAGGCTGACCAAGGGGCGCCAAAAATCCTGGAACTTCCCCCTGGCCGGAATCGCTATGTCACGCGATGACGGGCCTCATGCTTACTAGCCCGGACCGGATTTATTCGGCTGGGAACTGCCCACGACGCGGTCGCCCACATAGGGGTTGCCGCGTCGTTCTGCATTGAAGCTCGACATCGGGCCGTGACCGGGCACAAAGCGCACATCGCCCAAGGGCCACAGCTTCTGAGTGATGGCGTTGATCAGGTCGGCATGGTTGCCGCGCGGAAAGTCGGTGCGGCCGATCGATCCGGCAAACAACACGTCGCCGACCTGGGCGAACTGGCTTTCCGGATGATGGAAGACGACGTGACCAGGCGTATGACCGGGGCAGTGGATGATGTTCCACGTCGTCTCGCCCAGGGTGACCGTGTCGCCGTCTTCAAGCCAGCGATCCGGCACGAAGCTTTGCGCGTCATAGATGCCCCAGCGCTTGGCGTCCTCAGGGATGCGCTCAATCCAGAACTGATCGTCGCGATGCGGTCCTTCGACCGGGCAGCCGGTCAGTTCCCGCAAGGCTTGCGTGCCACCCGCGTGGTCGGCGTGGCCGTGCGTCACCCAGATTTTTTCCAGCGTTAGCCCGCGCCGCTTGAGCTCTTCGACGATCGGCTCGACATCGCCGCCGGGATCGATGATCGCGGCCTTGCTGGTCCTGGTGCACCACACGACCGTGCAGTTCTGCTGAAGCGGGGTCACCGGCGCAATCAGGACGCCGACAGGAGAGGGGGAAGCGGTCATGAAAATCACCAGAAAGCGGATAGGGACTGTATGGCCGGGTCGCTCCGCCAAATCAATTTAAATGGTGGCGCCTCTGTCATTTCGCCACTGCGAAGGGATGGTTTTCATACATATCGCCGCCCAGGCGTGCCTTTGATTTCTGGAAAATTCCATTAATTAGAATATTTTGCCTGCATCTTCTCACCTTTCGCAAAATTGTTGCGGTTCCAACTTTTGCGTTATAGTCTCGTTCATCAAACCGGCGCCCGGGGGCGTTCAGGTGCCTATATTTCCAAAGGTGATAGATGAACTGGCGTGTAAAGCCACTAGATGCGATCCTGGCCACGGCCGAGAAGAAATCGCTGCACCGCTCTCTGGGTGCGTTCCAACTGACCATGCTGGGCATCGGCGCCATCATCGGCACCGGCATATTCGTCCTGACCGCCGCTGCCGCGCAAAAGGCCGGACCGGGGATGATGTTCTCCTTTGTCGTCGCCGGCTTCGTCTGCGCCGTTGCCGCGCTCTGCTACTCCGAACTGGCCTCGATGGTGCCGGTGTCGGGTTCGGCCTACACCTACACCTACGCCGTCATGGGCGAACTGCTGGCCTGGATGGTCGGCTGGGCGCTTGTCCTTGAATACGCCGTTGCCGCCTCCGCCGTCTGCGTCGGCTGGTCGGGCTATGTCATGGGGCAGATACGGGAATATACAGGGTTTGTCCTGCCTGAGCTACTGGCCAACGGGCCGGTCTGGGGCATGAACGGATTCATGCCGACCGTCGATTTCAGCCACGGCATCGTCAACCTGCCGGCCATCATCGTCGCAGCAGCCGTCACCTGGCTGCTGGTCATGGGCACCACCGAAAGCGCCACGGTCAACGCCTTGCTGGTCGTTGTGAAGATCGTCGCCCTGACCGCCTTCATTGTCATCAGCCTGCCGCTCATCAAGGGCGAAAACTTCACGCCACTCATGCCGAACGGTCTGTTCGGCCATGACGGTCTGGGTGTCATCGGCGCCGCAGCGTCGATCTTCTTCGCCTATGTCGGTTTCGACGCTGTGTCGACCGCCGCCGAGGAGACCAAGAACCCGCAAAAGAACGTGCCGATCGGCCTGATTGCCTCGCTCGGTATCTGTACCATCTTCTACCTGCTGGTCGCCGCGGGCGTCATCGGCACCGTCGGCGCCCAGCCGATCACCGACGCCGCCGGCAGGGTCCTGTCGCCCGACAGCGCGGACTTTACGCTGCAATGCAAGGCCCTGGCCGATGCCGGCACCGCGCCGATCGTCTGCTCCAAGGAAGCCCTGGCCGAAGTCCTGCGCGTCATGAACTTCGACCTGATCAGCAAGCTGGTTGGCACCGCGGCCTCGATCGCCCTGCCATCGGTCATCCTGATGATGATTTACGGTCAGACCCGCATCTTCTTCGTCATGGCCCGCGACGGTCTGCTGCCGGAAAAGCTGGCCGACGTGCACCCCAAGTGGAAGACGCCGTGGAAGATGACCATCTTTACCGGCATCTGCGTCGCCATCGCCGGCGCCTTCTTCCCGGTCGGGCAACTGGCGGACGTATCGAACTCCGGTACGCTGTTCGCCTTCTTCATGGTCGCCATCGCCATCATGGTCCTGCGTGTGAAGGACCCCAAGCGTCATCGTCCGTTCAAGACGCCGCTGGTTTGGATCATTGCGCCATTGGCCGCGCTTGGCTGCCTTGGCCTCTACTTCAACCTGCCGCTGGTCGCCAAGCTGGTCCTGCCGATCTGGGGCGCCGTTGGCCTGTTGATCTACTTCGGTTACAGCCGCAGTCACAGCCATGTCGGCCGGGGCCTGATCGAGGTCCACGAAGACGATAAGGATATCCCGCCGACGCCAGGCACAACCTGAGACGGCAATCATTGAGAATAAGGGCGTCCGGGCAGCCGGGCGCCTTTTTCTTTTGTGATCTGTCTGTTAGTTAGGCCCATGCTTCCCGTCGAAGAGATATTCCCGGACCTCAAAGCCTGGTTGGCGGATAATAGGACCGCCCTGATCATCGCCCCGCCGGGCGCCGGCAAGACGACAGGTGTGCCCCTGGCCCTGCTGGAAGAGCCATGGCTGGCGGGCCAGAAGATCATCCTGCTGGAGCCCCGGCGGCTGGCGGCGCGGGCGGCAGCGGCGCGCATGGCCGAGACGCTTGGTGAGCCTGTCGGCCAGACCGTCGGGTTCCGCGTGCGCGGCGAGACGAAGGTCAGCGGCAAGACGCGCATCGAGGTCGTCACCGAGGGTATATTTTCAAGATTGATCCTGGACGATCCGTCGCTCGACGGCATCGGTTGCGTCATTTTCGACGAGTTTCACGAACGCAGCCTCGACGCCGATCTTGGCCTGGCCTTTGCCCGCGATGCGCAAGGCGTTCTGCGCGACGATCTGCGGCTGCTGGTCATGTCGGCAACGCTGGATGGGGAGCGCGTGCTGGACCTCTTGCCCGATGCAAGGGGCTTTACCTCTCTGGGGCGGACCTTCCCCATCACCACCCACTATCTCGGCCGCGACCAAGCCCTGCCGATGGAAACCGATATTGCAAAGCATGTGGTGAGGCTGTCCGGGAAGTTGTCGCCGGAAGCGGCTGAAACCATGCTGGTTTTCCTGCCCGGTCAGGGCGAGATCCACCGCGTCGCCCAGCGGATCGAAGAACGCGGGTTGGCCGACCATATCGAGTTGCATAAGCTCTATGGCGCCATGGATTTCCGCGACCAGGCGCGAGTGCTGGCGAAGAACGCACCCGGCCGTTCCAAGATCGTACTTGCGACCGCTATCGCAGAAACTTCGCTGACGCTCGACAAGGTGGCCATGGTCGTCGATTGTGGTCTGTCGCGGCTTGGGCGCTTCGATCCGGCGCGCGGCGTCACCGCCTTTGTCACCGAGCGGGTGTCGCGCGCCTCGGCCGACCAGAGGCGCGGCCGCGCCGGCCGGACGCAGGAGGGCGACGCCTATCGGCTTTGGGACGCTGAACAGGATCGATCATTGATTCCATTCGCCCGGCCGGAAATCCTGGAGACCGACCTGTCGCAACTGGCATTGTCGTTGCGGCTGTGGGGCGCCAGGTCGACCGAAGGACTGGCTCTGCTCGATCATCCGCCTAAGGCCGTCATGGACGAAGCCGTAAAGCTCCTCCAGGCATTGGGCGCGCTTGATGCCAATGGCGACCTGACCCGGCACGGCCGGACGATGGCGCAGTTGCCAATGACGCCGCGTCTGGCGCATATGCTGCTGAAAGCCGCGCAGGTGGTCGCGGCGGCGCAGGGCGCGCAACTGGCCGTCCTGCTGTCGGAAGCCGGCATCGGCGGCAGGGTGACCGATCTCGACCTGCGATTGGAGGCGCTGAGCCGCGACCGTTCCCCCAAGGTCACGCAGGCGCGCAGCCTGGCCGACAACTGGACGCGGCAGGCACAGGCCCTGGTTAAATCGGCACACAGGGCAGATGGGAAAACCCTGTCGCGCCATCTGTTGGCCGAGTGTTTCCCGGAGCGTGTCGCGCGGGCGCGCGGCAAACCTGGTGAATTCCTGATGGCAAATGGCCGGGGCGCCTATGTCGATGAACACGACCCTTTGGCCAGGGCCGACTTCCTGGCGGTCGGCGATCTCGGCGGCGGGGCCAACCGCGATCGTATTCTCCTGGGTGCGGCCTTGACCGAGGCCGAGGTGGTGGACTTGTTTGCCGACCGTCTCAGCAAGGGGCCTGTGCTGGAAAAGACCAATGGCCGCTTCCGGGCGTTTGAACAGGTGCGGCTTGGCGCCTTGGTCCTGTCATCCAAACCGTTGACGGCAATTCCCGCGGAACTTCTGCTTCATGCCGAAGCAGAGGAAATCCAGCAAAAGGGATTGAAAGCCCTGAAATTTTCTGAAAGTGCGGAGGGACTTCGGGCGCGGGTTGCATTCGTGCGCGGCCAGGACGAAACCTGGCCGGACATGGGCGACGATGCCCTTTTGGCAACGCTTGAGACGTGGCTTGGGCCTTACGCCGCCGGCAAGTCGATGTTGTCCTTGAGTGCCCACGATACATACCAGGCCTTGCTCAACATCCTGACCTATGATCAGCAGAAAGCGCTGGAGAAGCTGGCGCCGGAAACCCTGCGCATGCCGACCGGCTCGAACATCCGCATCGACTATGGCGCCGATGGCGGGCCGCGTGTCGATGTACGCGTCCAGGAGCTTTATGGCACCACGGTTCATCCAACGCTTGGCCCCAGCCGTACCCCGGTGACCCTTGCCCTGACGTCGCCAGCACATCGCCCGATCCAGATCACCAAGGACCTGCCGGCCTTTTGGGATGGTTCGTGGTCCGAGGTGCGCAGTGAAATGAAAGGCCGCTATCCGCGTCACGTCTGGCCGGAAAACCCGCGCGAAGCCGATCCGACCACGCGGGCAAAGCCCAGGGGCACGTGACGCGGGAATATAATTGCATCCATATTCCTTGCCGAGCGTATAGTTTGCACCGACTCACAAGACATTCATCCGAGATCGATATCAAAAGCGCACGCATTTCAGAATCAGGACACTAGGAGACGCCGTGCTTACTGTACATCACCTGGAAAACTCACGCTCGCAACGGGTTCTGTGGCTGCTCGAAGAACTGCGTGTTCCTTATGATATCAAAGTGTACAAGCGAGACGCCAACTATCTGGCACCGCCGGAACTGAAGGCTATTCACCCCTTGGGTAAGGCGCCCGTCATTGTTACCGGCGATGGCGAGGTGGTCGCTGAAACCGGCGCAATCATGGATTATATCCTGCACACCTATGATGGGACGGGGCTGATTCCCCAGCCAAAGACCAAGGCGCGCAATGCCTTTACCTACTGGATGTTTTACGCCGAAGGCTCGGCCATGCAGCCGCTGCTGCTGAAGCTGGTGGTCGATCGTATCCGCACCAAGACGCCGCTGCTGGCGCGGCCGATCGCGTCACGTATCGCCGACAAGATCGAAGAACTGATGGTGCGGCCGAACCTCGACGCGAATATCGATTTTTGGGAAAAGACGCTCACTGCGCATGAATGGTTCGCGGGTGAGGAATTCACTGCCGCCGACATCATGATGAGCTTTCCGGTCGAAGCCGCCGCGTCGCGCGCCGGAGCAGGAAGCCGTCCGCACGTCCGGGCGTGGCTTGACCGCATTCACGCCCGTCCGGCGTACGGACGGGCGCTGGAACGCGGCGGGCCTTACGCCTACGCCACTTAGATGGTGATGCAGGCGGACATTGTTGCGGCGATAAGGCCAAGGCCGATGCTGGCAAGCAAACGTTTCATGGAAACATCCTCGTGTGCCCCACGAAGAGAAACTGCCTCCGCTTGCATAAGCGGGCAATGCGATTAAGGACCCTACGGCCTATCGTGACTGATAGGTAAGATTGTCCGGGCCGCTGTCGTCGATGATGATGCAGGCTGACAGGGAGGCGGCGGCAAAAGCCAGTACGACGATCTTGATTGCGAGAGATTTCATGGGGATGCCCTTTCGGTTACGTGCTTGGAATTGTTATTTTTAGTTCAGGCCGCAGTCTTTAGACTTCGTCCGCGGGCTTCTCATCATGAGCCGGAGCATGATTGTCATGGCTCTTGTGATGGTGGAAATCGCCCTTCTTGCCGTTTCCGACATACATAATGCAGCCGGACAGCGACGCCATGAGCGCTGCCGCGATGGCCAGCCTGGTGAGTTTGGAAATCATGTTTGCCCCTTAGGATCGTTGAACGGTTTCAGACTATGGTTCGGACTATGAATGCAAAATGAACCCCGGTGACCTTAATTCTTTTTAATTTAAGGGGTTAGAGCGTCCGCTTCCTTCGCCCAGCGGCTGGCCAGCGGCGTGCAGATAAGAAGCTGCAGCGGATGATAGACCATGATCGGCAAAAGAATCAGGCCGAGACCTGGATGGCCGGCGCCAGGTCGGCCGTGGCCGCGTCTTCGCGCAGCT
>CBIHPL010000019.1:0-15419 GCA_966212005.1 uncultured Asticcacaulis sp. | reverse complement strand
ATGCGCCTCGCATCATCGAGCCCGACGGCCGCGAATATTTCAAGACAACCTCATTTCTCAATCCTGGCCTCAATCCCGGCCCGAAAGCTTCTGAAAGCCCCGTCGGTGATGTCTGCACACCAATGGTGCAGGGATCGTGCCTGATGATGCGGCGCGATCTCTTCCTGGGCATGGGCGGTTTCGACGAGAACATCTTCCTCTACTACGAGGACGACGACCTTTGCCGCCGCCTGAGCGACCATAAGCGCGCAATCGTCTATGTCGCGGACGCCGAAGTTGGTCATCTGCGCGGCGGATCGTCGGCGCCGCGCCCCGGCCTGATCGCGCTCTGCCGTTTCCACCAATCGTGGTCTAAGGTCTATGTCGCACGCAAATACGGCCTGCCCTGCCCGGCCCTGGCGCTGATGGCGGTCAATGCGGTGAAGTATGTGGGCGCACTGCTGAGCGGCAATTCCGCGCGACAGGAGCGTTACAGCGGCTCATTCCGAGGTGCCGCAGCAGCATTGCGCTCGGTGCCTTAACAGCTCCGCCACCACTCGCTCCGCAGATGGGGTGGGAACCAATTAGCCCAAGACCGCCTTCAAAATCTGGCTGCCGCGCTTGGCCGGGCTGCGACGAATGGCCGTTTCCTCGACGCCGATATAGTGGAACAGCCCGTCAAGCGCATAACCCACGGCATACTTGCCAAGATAGGTTTTGGCGTCGGTCTTGACGAAGCTTTGCAGGTTGTTGCGCTTGACCGCCCTGTCGAAATAGGTCACCGCGCCCGCCGATTGCAGGGCGTTTTCGATAACCGGCGTGAAAGCCGTGGTCAGGCGTGGCGAAGTCGTCTTTTCCAGATAGTCGGTCCCAGCCGTCGGCGCCCCCTTGATGATGCCGACCGCATCCCTGATCGTCATCGACTTGATCGCATCGAGGAACAGGTCCCGGGCCACAGGCGCCGCCTGTTCGGCGCCCCGGTTGATGCGCAGATGCAGCTCATCGAAAACGCCCGACAGCCCTAGCGGCTTGGCCAGCTTCTGCGCATTGGCCAGCGTCTTCGGCAAAGGAATGCGGATGAGGGAATCGCCCCAGTAGCCATCGGTCTTGCCGACCTTGGCGACCGAAGCGATCGTGCCGTCATTGAGCATCTGGCGCAGGGCCGACTGCGCCTGCTTGTCGCCGACGGCGGCAAACGCCTCATCCCAAACCGCTGCGCCCATAAGCGCAGTCAGGCCCGCCAATACAATCCGCCGATCCATATCCACTTCCCCTTTTCAGGGAAGCAACCTAGCGCAATGCCCCAGCTTGGCAAGGTGGTTAATGGTCGAGCTGGCTCAAGTCCCGCACCGCGCCGGTGTCCGCCGAGGTGACCAGGGCCGCATAGGCCTTCAGCGCGGCGGACACCGTGCGCTTGCGGTCGTGTGGCGTATAGGCCGCCTTGCCGCGATGGTCTTCGGCGGCACGGCGTTCGGCGATTTCACGGTCGGAGATGGCCAGGTGGATGGTCCGGGCCGGGATATCGATCTCGATCGTGTCGCCATCCTTGACCAGGGCAATCAGGCCGCCCGACGCCGCTTCCGGCGAGACGTGGCCAATCGACAGGCCCGACGTGCCGCCCGAAAAACGGCCATCGGTCAGCAGCGCGCACGCCTTGCCCAGGCCCTTCGACTTCAGATAGGTTGTCGGATAGAGCATTTCCTGCATGCCCGGGCCGCCCCTGGGGCCTTCGTAACGGATGACGACGACGTCGCCTTCCTTGATCTTGTTGGTCAGGACGGCCGAAACCGCCTCGTCCTGGCTTTCGAACACCTTGGCCGTGCCGTTGAAGCGCCAGATCGACTCGTCGACGCCGGCCGTCTTCACGATACAGCCCTTTTCGGCGATGTTGCCATAGAGCACGGCCAGGCCGCCGTCCTTGGTGAAGGCGTTTTCCTTCGAACGGATCACGCCGCCGACGCGGTCGCGGTCCAGTTCGTCCCAGCGGCGCTCCTGCGAGAAGGCCTGGGTCGTGCGCACGCCGCCGGGCGCCGCCTTGAAGAACTCGGTGACCTCTTCGTCATTGGTCTGGCGGATGTCCCAGTAGCTGAGCGCATGGCCGAGCGTCGGGGCATGGACCGTCTTGGCGTCCGTATCCAGCAGGCCGCCGCGCGCCAGTTCGCCCAGGATGCCCATGATGCCTCCGGCCCGGTGAACGTCTTCGATATGGACGTTCTGGACCGCCGGCGCGACCTTGCAGACGCACGGCGTCACACGTGAAATCCGGTCGATATCGGCCATGGTGAAGTCGACGCCGGCTTCCTGCGCCGCCGCCAGGATGTGCAGCACGGTGTTGGTCGAACCGCCCATGGCGACGTCGAGCGCCATGGCGTTTTCAAACGCTGCCTTGGTGCAGATTTCGCGCGGCAGGACGGCCGTGTCGTCCTTCTCATAATAGCGCTTGGTGATGTCGACGATCAGCTTGCCGGCGTCCTTGAACAGGCGCTCGCGGTCGGCGTGGGTGGCGAGCGTCGTGCCGTTGCCGGGCAAGGACAGGCCCAGGGCTTCGGTCAGGCAGTTCATCGAATTGGCGGTGAACATGCCCGAGCACGAACCGCAGGTCGGACAGGCGGCTTCTTCGACAGCCTGGACCTGCGCGTCCGAGATGCGGTCGTCGCCGGCCTGCATCATGGCGTCGACCAGGTCGAGCTTGTGCGTCTTTTGCGCGCCGTCGGCGTCGGGCCATACGACCTTGCCGGCCTCCATCGGACCGCCCGAGACGAAGACGACCGGAATGTTGATGCGCATGGCGGCCATCAGCATGCCCGGCGTGATCTTGTCGCAGTTTGAGATGCAGACCATGGCGTCGGCGCAGTGGGCATTGACCATATATTCGACGCTGTCGGCGATCAGGTCGCGCGACGGCAGGGAATAGAGCATGCCGCCGTGGCCCATGGCGATGCCGTCATCGACCGCGATGGTGTTGAATTCTTTCGCCACGCCGCCGGCCGCTTCGATTTCGCGCGCCACCAGCTGGCCCAGGTCCTTGAGGTGGACGTGGCCGGGCACGAACTGGGTGAAGGAGTTGACGACAGCGATGATCGGCTTCTGGAAGTCGGCTTCCTTCATGCCGGTCGCCCGCCATAGCGCCCGCGCGCCCGCCATGTTGCGGCCGGCTGTGGTGGTACGGGAACGATAGGTAGGCATGTCACAAACTCTCAGTTCGATGTTTAGGTTCTCCAAAGTTCATTTCGTGAACTTTGGCAAGCACAAGTGTGCGCCCGAGCCGTTGCGAGGAGCCTCGCGGCGCTTGAGCGGAAAAATCAATCCCGCCAGATCCAGCGCAGGATGTCGGGCAAAAGCGCGCCGCCATGCTGGTCGGAATGCGCGCCGTCGCCCCAGGCATATTTCAGGTCGTAGCGATGCGGCCCCAGATCCCACTTGTCGGCATTGGCATTGGCCCATTCGATCGCCTTGACCATCTGCTGGTTGGCCAGAAACCAGTTGCCGTGTTCGTTGTCGAGATCGTTCGATCCGTCCTGGATAAAGATGCGCAAAGGCCTGATCTTCGACTTGCGGATCAGGCCCGGATAGGTGTCGCCACCCGGCACAAAAGCTGTTGTGGCCGTCGCCGGATGCATGCCGATCGAGGTATAGGAGCCGATAATGCTGATCACATTGCCAAAAGCTTCCGGGTGGTTCCAAGCCACGGTGAACGACGCAATCGCACCCGACGAGGTGCCGCCGATGACGCGGCGCTTCGGGTCCGACGTAAAGGCATAGCTCCTGGCGACCTGCGGCAGCAGTTCTTCGGTCAGCATGCGCGCGTAGGTGTCCGACAAGGCATCGTACTCGTCGGCGCGATGGTTTGGATTGCTCATGCCCAGATTGTCAGGATAGGCAGCACCTGTATTGCCGGGCGTGACGAAGATGCCGAGCGTCTTCGGGATTTCGCCCTTGGCGATCAGGTTATCGAGCACGTTCTGGACGCGCAGCGAGCCGTCGGGATTGGTGGCGCGCTGTCCGTCCTGGAAAACCAGCAGGTTCGGCGGGGTCTTGGCGTCATAGCCCACCGGTACATAGATCCAGTAGCGCCGGACCGTGTTCGGGATGAGCCTTGAGTGAAACTCGAACGGTCCTTCCAGTCGACCGTGCTTTATATCTGTCTGGACCAGCGAGTCGGCCGTCAATGGATAGTCGCCGGCCTTGCGGTCATCGGCCATGGCAGGCACGGCCAGGCACGCCGCGACAAGGGCGGCTGCGGCAGTCAAACGAACAGTGGCGAAGGGTGGGAACATCGCCTTATGATAGTCGCCGCGAACATTCACGCAAGCACCTGCCACCTGGTATCAATTGTGACGAGGGCACAACGTTTCCGGAATCGCCGGAGTCCAGCGCTGTTTTCAGGCATTTGCCGCCATGCGGTGGAAATTAATTTCATAAAAAGCGCGAAATAGGAAAAATAATTTTGCTGCACCGCCGTAATATCTTGAATGTGCGGAAAATTTTTCCAAAAATGCGTTTGCATTCGCACACTGTTTGAGGTTATACACTTGTAACGGCTTCGTGAGGAGGTCGTTTTGGAGCCCAATCATGACTTCGGCGCGAGCCATTGCGATGGAAAACACCACGGCCAGGAACCTCAAGGTTCTGGGCATGGGTCTGTTTTCGTCGGCTGTCGTGATTAGCATCGTATCGCTTATTGGGGGCGTACTACGCCCCTTGATGGAGTGGTAGCGAAGGGCTGACCCCACGCTTTTGAGGATGAAACATCCTCCCGCTCCGTAAAACGGGCGGGATTTTTCGCACATCTCGATATCCGCCCGAACTGACCTGAACACCCCGAGCAGAGACATAAAATGAGCGTCCTGACCCAGTTCGATAAAGCCCCCGTCATGAAGGCCCAGAGCGGCTTCGCCATCCTGCACGGCACCTTCGCGCCGGAAGGCTGCGTGGTCCGTCTCGGCGACTTTGCCACGGAAGTGTTCGACGGTCCGGCGCGTGTCTTCTCGGCCGCCGGCGACGCCCTGGAAGCGATTGCCAAGGGTCGCATCCGCGACTGCGATATTCTGATCATCCGCAACGATGCCCGCGACGCCAACCTGTTCGCCACTGACGGTATCTCTGCGGTTGCCGCCGCCCTGCAGGCTTCGGGCATCGAGCGCGTCACCGTTATCACCGACGGCCGAATCGGATCCGGCACGGTCGGCGCCGCCATCGGCAATGTCGCGCCGTCGGCTGCTGACGGCGGGCCGATCGCCTATGCCCAGGACGACGATATCATCCATATCGATATCGCCGGCCGCAGAATCGACATCATGGCGGATATAGACATCCGCCGCGGCGCTCGCCAAAAGAAGGCCGGCGCGAAAATGTTCGGCGCGGCTGCCGAACGCTACGCATCCATGATTTCAACAGGCGCCTAAACGCGCCGTCCAACCTCTCACGACCACGGAGACCATTGTGAAGATCTATACGAATGACGACGTTTCGCCCGACGCGTTCAAGGGCGAACGCATCGCCATCATCGGTTACGGCAGCCAGGGCCGCGCCCACGCCTCGAACCTGAAGGACTCCGGCGCCGACGTCGTGGTCGGCCTGCGTCCCGGCGGCGCCGGCGAAGTCAAGGCAAAGGCTGACGGCCACACGGTTCTGTCGGTTGCCGACGCCTGCAAGGACGCGACCATCATCGCCATCCTGACGCCGGACATGACCCATGCCGACCTGTACAAGGACGTCATCGAGCCGAACGCGCCGAAGGGCGTCGCCCTACTGTTCGCCCACGGCTTCTCGGTCCTCTACGGCCGCGTCGTTCCGCGCGCCGACATGGACGTCATCCTGGTTGCCCCGAAGGGCCCGGGCGACCTGGTCCGCCGCGAATATCAGCGCGGCCGTGGCGTTCCGACCCTGTTCGCGGTTGACCGCGATCTGTCGGGCAAGGCCGCGACCAAGGCTCTGGGCTATGCGCGCGGCATCGGCGGCACCGTCGGCGGCGTTATCGAAACGACCTTCAAGGAAGAAACCGAAACCGACCTGTTCGGCGAACAGGCCGTCCTGTGCGGCGGCACGACCGAGCTGATCCTGCTCGGCTTCGAGACCCTGGTCGATGCCGGCTACCGTCCGGAAATCGCTTACTTCGAAGTCCTGCACGAACTGAAGCTGATCGTCGACCTGCTGTATGAAGGCGGCTTCGAAAAGATGCACTCGTTCGTTTCGGAAACCTGCAAGTACGGCGACCTGGTTTCGGGCCCACGCATCATCAATGAAGAGACCCGCGAGCGCATGCGCGAAGTCCTCAACGACATCCAGTCGGGCGACTTCGCCCGCGACTGGATCCTGGAAAACATGGCCGGCCGTCCGCGCTACACCGCGCTGATGAAGCAGGACCTGGATCACCAGATCGAGCACGTCGGCAAGGACCTGCGTTCGCGCATGTCGTGGCTGCAAAACAAGCAATCCGTGGACGCGTAATCGGTCCACACCGCCGCAGGTGGCGGGCCTAGGCTCAGAAATCGCTAGCGATTTCTGAATCTTATTGAGAAGTAGAGCGTTTTTGCGGGCTGTAGGCGCAGTCCGCAGAAACGCTCAGGCCCGCCACCACCTTTCTTTTATTGGAAGAGCCCCTCACCCCAGCCCTCACGTCGATGATGAGAGGGTTAGGGTGAGGGGTTCGCTTCCGAAGCCCAACACACCGAAGTTTACACCGATGAGCAACCAACCGTCCGGAGCACAACTGGTCATCTCCACGCTGAAGGCGCTGGGGGTCGAGACCGTATTCGGCTATCCGGGCGGCGCCATCATGCCCATCTACGATGCGCTCGCCGGGTCCGGCTTGCAGCACATCCTCGTCCGCCACGAACAGGGCGCAGCCTTCGCCGCCGATGCCTATGCCCGCGCCACCGGGCGCACGGGCGTGTGCATGGCGACGTCCGGCCCCGGCGCCACCAACCTGATCACCGGCATCGCCAATGCCTATATGGATTCCGTGCCGATGGTCTGCATCACCGGCCAGGTCGGTACGCACCTGATGGGCACGGACGGCTTCCAGGAAGTCGATATCCTCGGCATGACGCTGGGCATCGTCAAGCACTCCTGGCTGGTCCGCAACCCGGCTGAAATCCCCGCCATCCTGGCCGAAGCCTTTGCCATCGCGCGCGAAGGCCGCCCCGGCCCCGTCCTGGTCGACATTCCGCGCGACGTCGCCGCCACGCGCGTCGCCACGTCCGATGCCGCCAGCTTCCCGGAATGGGTCGCGCCTGCTCCCGACGCCGATGCGCTCAAGGCGGCCGAAAAGCTGATCGGCCAATCCCAGAAGCCGCTCTTCTATGTCGGCGGTGGCGTTGAAATGGCTGGCGCCGCGCAGGAACTGCGCGACCTGGTCGCCCGCACAGGCATACCGCTGGTTTCGACTCTGAAGGGCCTCGGCACGCTGCCGACGACCGACGATCTGGCGCTCGGCATGCTGGGCATGCACGGCACGCGCGCCGCCAATATTGCCGTCCAGGACGCCGATCTGCTGATCGTCCTGGGCGCCCGTTTCGACGACCGCGCCACCGGTAAGCTCAACGCCTTTGCACCCAACGCCAAGGTCATCCATTTCGACATCGACCGCGCCGAAATCGGCAAGCTGCGCAAGGCCGATGTCGGCATTGTCGGCGACCTGAAGATCGGCCTGCCGGCGCTGAACCCAAAGGTCGGCCCGATCCAGAAGTGGGTTGAAAAGTGCAAGGCCGACAAGTGGGAGCACCGTTTCCGCTATAACGCGCCGGGCCAGGGCATCTATGCGCCGGGCCTGCTGAAGACCCTGTCCGAAAAGGCCGGCGACAAGTTCATGGTCGCCTGCGACGTCGGCCAGCACCAGATGTGGGTCGCCCAGCACTGCGAATTCCCGAACAACCGCGCCCACCTGACATCAGGCGGCTCGGGCGCCATGGGCTACGGCCTGCCCGCGGGCCTTGGCGCGAAACTCGGCCGTCCCGACATGCACGTCGTCACCGTGTCCGGCGACGGCAGCTTCATGATGAACATTCAGGAGATGGCGACGCTCAATCGCTACAACATCCCCCTGAAGATCGTCCTGCTCGACAACTCCTCGCTGGGCCTGGTGCGCCAGTGGCAGCAACTGTTCTTCGAGGAGAACTATTCCGAAATCGACCTGTCGGATAACCCCGACTTCGTCGTCGTCGCCAAGGCGTTCAACCTGGACGCCTTCCGCATCACCCATCGCCATGAGGTCGATGCGGCTCTGGATCGTCTGCTGGCGGCCGAGCGGCCCACACTTTTGCATGTTGTTATCGATCCGCGTGAAAATGTCTGGCCGCTGGTGCCGCCGGGCGCGTCCAACGCGGACATGATGGAGGAACGCTGGGATGAGCCACTTGATTCATATTGAGCTGGATCGTCTCGAAGGCAGCCTTCTGCGCATTCTCGGCCTGATCGAGCGACGCGGCTTCCACATCGACGGCGTCGAACTCTTCGATCTCGGCGAGACAAAGCGCGGCCTGAACGTGACCGTTCGCGTCCGTGACGCCGGCCGCACGCTCGAGACGCTGAACCTGCAGATCGATCGTCTCTATGGCATTACCCGTCTCGACGCCGATCCGCGCACCTCCGCCGCCAAGCCTGCCAAGGCCAAGCAGGAGGTCCGGGCGTGAGCATTCATTTGATTACAGGAGAGAAGGTTTATCGGGGCCGTGGTCGCGGCCCCGGCCAGGTATGATCAGGGCTTCGCGCATAATCCAATGCGTTCGATAAATCGCCTTTGTGGTCTCCGCTAAACGGAGTAGAGAAGCCCATCCGGGCAAAACCGCAAAGCGCATGCTCAAGAAATTCATACCGATAAGCTGACACACATGAAAAAGCTCGCTGAAAAAATCTGGTTCAATGGCCAAGTCATCAACTGGGAAGACGCTCAGGTTCACGTCCTGACCCACGCGCTGCACTATGGCACCTCCGTCTTCGAAGGCATCCGCTGCTACGACACGCCGAACGGCCCGGTCGGCTTCCGCCTGGCCGATCACCTGCGTCGCCTGGAAGACTCCGCCCGTATCTATGGCTTTACCATCCCCTTCAATCTGGAACAGATGATCCAGGCGTCGAAGGATATCATCAAGGCCAACAACCTGAAGAGCGCCTACTGGCGCCCGATCGCCTTTCTGGGCGAATGCGGCATGGGCGTGACGCCGAAACCCGAGAACGTCTCGGTCGACGTCGCCATCGCCGCCTTCCCGTGGGGCGCCTATCTGGGTGAAGAAGGCCTGACCAAGGGCGTTGACGTCTGTATTTCCTCATGGAACCGCGCCGCGCCGAACACCATCCCGGTGATGGCCAAGGCCGGCGGCAACTACCTGTCGTCGTACCTGATCGGCAAGGAAGCCCGTTCGCGCGGCTATGTCGAAGGCATCGGCCTGGGCGTCAACGGCCTGATCTCCGAAGGCGCGGGTGAAAACCTGTTCGTCATGATGAACGGCAAGATCTATACGCCGCCGGTCGCGGCGTCGATCCTGGGCGGCATTACCCGCGACACCATTATCAAGCTGGCCAAGGCCGACGGCATCGAGGTGCTGGAGCAGGACCTGCCGCGCGAGATGCTGTACCTGGCCGATGAAATCTTCATGACCGGCACGGCGGCGGAAATCACGCCGATCCGCAGCGTCGACGACATCCCTGTCCGCGCCAATGGCCGCGGCAAGATCACCGCTCGTTTGCAGACCCTGTTCCATGGTCTGTTCAACGGCACGACCGAAGACCGTTTCGGCTGGCTCGATCCGATCGACGCCACCGTTCCGGCGGAATAACTTATCTCACGAAAAAGTCCTTCGCTTCGCTCGGGACATTTTTCGTGGGGAACGTCAAAGACACAGCAAAGCTCGGGACGGCCCGTCGCTTTGCTGTGACATGTTAACGGCCTGCGCCGCGAATATCGCGGCGCAGGCGAAACCCCACGAGGGATTTCCGAAGGGCTGCGCCTAAGGAAATCCTTCTCCTTAGAGAAGGCATCACAAAGTCCTCGAACGTAGTGAGAGACTTTCGTGATGAGAGACAATATGACCGCGAAATCGTTGTTTGAAAAAGTGTGGGACGCCCACGTCGTGGAGCCGGAAGGGGCCGACAAGCCCGCCGTCATCTATATCGACCTGCATCTCGTCCACGAAGTCACCAGCCCGCAGGCGTTTTCCGAACTGGACGCGCGCGGCCTGAAGGTCCGCCGTCCGGACCGGACCTTCGCCACGCTCGATCACTCGATTCCGACCCTGCGCCCCGACGCCGACGGCAACCGCCCGTACGTCACAGCCCAGGCCAAGAAGCAGGTCGAAACGCTGGAAGCCAATGCCGCCAAGAACGGCGTCCGCCTGTTCGGCTACGACGCCGAAAACCGCGGCGTCGTCCATGTCATCGGGCCGGAAATGGGCCTGACCCAGCCGGGCTTCACCGTCGTCTGCGGCGACAGCCACACCTCGACCCACGGCGCCTTCGGCTGCATCGCATTCGGCATCGGCACCTCTGAAGTCGGCCACGTCCTGGCCACCCAGTGCCTGGCCCAGCGCAAGCCCAAGACCATGCGCATCAACGTGACGGGCAAGCTCCAGCCGGGCGTCACCGGCAAGGACGTCGCCCTGACCGTCATCGCCACGCTCGGCTTCTCGGGCGGCACCGGCTATGCGCTGGAATATGCCGGCCCGGTCATCGAAGCGCTCGACATGGAAGGCCGTATGACGGTCTGCAACCTGTCGATCGAAGCCGGCGCTCGCTGCGGCATGATCGCTCCCGACCAGAAGACGGTCGAATGGCTGCGCGGCCGCCAGTATGTGCCGCAAGGCGCGGCCTTTGACGAAGCCGCCAAGGGCTGGCTGGCCCTGGCGTCCGATGAAGGCGCTGTCTTCGACAAGGAAATCACCATCGACGGTTCGGCCATCGAGCCCATGGCCACCTGGGGCACCTCGCCCGACCAGGGTGCGGCCATCGCCAAGGGCGTGCCTTTGCCCAAGGGCGAGGATGACGAACGCGCGCTGAAGTACATGAACTTCACCGGCGGTGAGAAGCGCGAAGCCGAAAAGGTCGACGTCGTCTTCATCGGTTCGTGCACCAACGGCCGCATGGCCGACCTGCGCGCCGCTGCAGCCATCATGAAGGGCCGTAAAGTGGCCGAAGGTGTCCGCGCCCTCATCGTTCCGGGTTCGGAATGGGTGCGCGTCGAAGCCGAAAAGGAAGGCCTGCACGAGATTTTCCTCGAAGCCGGCGCCGAATGGCGTCTGCCGGGCTGTTCGATGTGCATCGCCATGAACGGTGACTTCGTCCTGCCGGGTCAGCTGGCTGTCTCGACCTCCAACCGCAACTTCGAAGGCCGCCAGGGTCCGGGCTCGCGCACCGTGCTCGCCTCGCCGGCCACCGCCGCGGCCTCGGCCATCGCCGGCCACGTCGCCGATCCCCGTCAATTCATGGCTCTTGAGGAGGCTTGATCCACATGTCCAACCAGGAACCCGTCAACACCTTCTCGTCGCGCATCGTCGTCCTGCCCGAAGCCAATATCGATACGGACCAGATCATCCCCGCGCGCTTTTTGACCACCACGACCAAGGCCGGTCTTGGCAAGGTCGCGTTCAATGACTGGCGCTACAATGCCGACGGTTCGAACAAGCCGCACATCCTGAACACGATCGACCCGACCGAGCACCGCGTCCTGGTCGGCGGCAACAATTTCGGCTGCGGCTCGTCGCGCGAACACGCCCCGTGGGCGCTGATGGACTACGGCTTCAAGGCCGTCATCTCGACCGAAATCGCCGACATCTTCAAGTCGAACTGCCTGAAGAACGGCCTTCTGCCGATCGTCGTCGACAAGGCCGTGCACGACAAGCTGCTGGCCAACCCGCAACAGCGCGTCTCAATCGACCTCGAGCAGAACAGCCTGACGCTGGAAGATGGCACCGTCATCACCTTCCAGATCGAAGCCTTTGCCCGCCAGTGCCTGCTGGAAGGCGTCGACGCCATGGGCTGGCTGCTAAAGCGCCTGCCCGACATCGAGCAATTTGAAAAGACCAACGGAAAGGCCGCGTAAGCCGACGGGGTCGGCTTACGCTATTTTTTGACGCGCTTTTGATCCAAAAACCGCGTCACACTTTTTGGAAAGCGCTTAATAATGGCATCGTTCAATATCGTAGTATTGCCGGGTGACGGCATCGGTCCAGAAGTCGCCACCGCTGGCGTTAACGCGCTGAAGACCATCGGCGACGTCTACGGCCACACCTTCAACTTTGAAGAAAAGCGGATCGGCGGCATCGCCATCGACACCGACAACAACCCCTATCCAGAAGATACCGATCGCGCCTGTCTGGCGGCCGACGCCGTGCTTCTGGGCGCCGTTGGCGGCCCGAAGTGGGACCTGGGCAAGCAGCGTCCGGAGCAAGGCCTCTTGGCTGTCCGCAAGTCGCTGGGCCTGTTCGCCAACCTGCGTCCGATGGATGTCAAGGCATCGCAGGTCCACCGTTCGCCGCTCAAGGCCGAAGTGGTCGAAGGCTCGGACATGCTGATCGTCCGCGAACTGACCGGCGGTCTCTATTTCGGCAAGCAGACGCGCACCGAAACCCAGGCCATCGACGAATGCGTCTATACGGTCGCTGAAATCGAACGCGTTGCCCGCGTTGCCTTCGACGCCGCCCGCAAGCGCCGCAACAAGGTAACCTCGGTCGACAAGGCCAATGTCATCGAGACCAGCCGCCTGTGGCGCGAGACGGTTATCCGCCTGCACCGCGAAGAATATAACGATGTCGAGCTGGAGCACGCCCTGGTCGACTCAATGGCCATGCACCTGGTCACCCGCCCGCGCTCGTTCGACGTCGTCGTGACGGAGAACATGTTCGGCGACATCCTGTCCGACCTCGCCTCGGTCCTGCCGGGCTCTATTGGTCTGCTCGGTTCGGCGTCACTGGGCGCCACCGGCAAGGGCCTCTATGAGCCGATCCACGGCTCGGCGCCGGACATCGCCGGCAAGGACCTGGCCAATCCGATCGGTACGCTGAAGTCGGTCGCCATGATGCTGCGCTTCTCGCTGAACCTGATGACCGAAGCCGATGCGCTCGACGCGGCCATCGATGCGGTTGTTGAAAAAGGCGTGCTGACGCGCGACCTGGGCGGCACCGCCTCGGGTTCGCAAGTCGCCCAGGCGATCAACGATCAGATCCGCGAGCAGGCATTGACGGCTGCTTAACGGCTCTTATCTAGAGTTTAGAGACCACCTCGCAAAGGTGAACTGGCCCCGGCAAGCTTAAGGCTTCCGGGGCTCTTTGTTTAGGGCGTGAGCGTTTCGAACGTCTCAACATCTTCGATCTCAAGGCATTTCAGCCGCGCCGTGTCGCCGGCGACCAGGCTGACCCGCGATTTTGGCACCTTCAAAGCCTTGGCGATAAAGACGATTAGGGCGGCATTGGCCTGCCCTTTGATGGGGGCAGCGCGTACACGGACCTTCAAAAACCGGCGGCCGTGTTCGTCCACGTCCCAGCCGTCGATGCGGTCCGCCGACGCCTTGGGCGTCAGCCGGACGAACAACCGGCCCAAACTAACCAATCAGACCTTGAAGCGCGATGTAGGCCTGCGGCAGCAATGCCTTGCGAACGGCATAGATGAGGAGCCCCACAAGAAAGACACTGAGGTCGAGACCGCCGAAACTTGGGATGACACGGCGAACAGGCTCGAGCATCGGGTTGACCAGCATCTCGGTCATTCGCCAGATCTGATAGACGGCCTGATTGCGTGTGTTGACGACGTTAAAATTGATGAGCCAGCTCAGGATGACATACACCAGGAGGGCCAGCAGCATGAAGCCCAGAATGCCGTCCAGGATGATGTAGATAAAGTATGCCATCCGCTATTTCAGCCTTTCCGTCTGGGACCGTCAATGAACGGTAGATATAAGGGATTCCTTAGCGGGCACAAGTTAAGGAGCGCTTGACAGGCCTGCGTCCTGGTTTAAAAGGTGCCCTCCGGATCGGAATGGGGCTATAGCTCAGTTGGTAGAGCGCCTCGTTCGCAATGAGGAGGCCAGCGGTTCGAATCCGCTTAGCTCCACCATTCCGACCGGTCTCTTCTTTCCCAACACGCTCTGAACTCATGCTTCTCGGCTAACCTGCGGAATGGACGGACTATTTTCTGTACTTTCCTTCAGAAGCCCAACCGGAGACGCTGCTGGTCGCCGCAATATCTGCCGCAATCCCGCCTCCGTCTCCGGAGACGCGTGGGACTACTTGAGTTTTGGTGATTAGGCGAAGCCTAGAAGCCGCTCTTGCTCGTTCCAATCGAGCGGTAAATCATGAGCTCGGATCAGATGATCAGCTACGAGCTCGGCCGGCTGCTGGCCAGCGATGATCTGTTCGACGATGCGCGGTGACAGGAAGGCCAGCTTCAATAGATCGCCAACATAGCTGGGGCTGACGCCTTCGCGCGCCGCAAGCTCTTTGATGTTGGTGGCCGCGCCGGTGGCGAGGTCTTCGAACCAGGCGTGTCCTCTTGCGATAGCCTTCACGAGGACTGGATCGACACTTGCGCTGACATTGCTTTGAGACCGCAGCACTAAACGCATCTCGACTCCGCGGCGCTTTATTTCGATTGGGACCGTTCTCTCGACCATCAGCGATTGACTGGCTCGAGTCTGCTTATCGACCAGGGACGCCAGATTTAGCATGAGCTTCATGCAACCGTTCTGAAGCTGGACTTGACCGACGATCTCCTTGAGCAAACGCTCGTCCGAGATCTCGACAGCATGGCGCCTAATGGTTGCGATTAAAGCTCCATAGGAAGTGCTAGGAACTCCTGCTGTTTGTAATGCGAGTGACAGTGCAACGCTATCATTTAGCAGTTCGCGTCCAGCCTTTGCCACCAAGTCTTCAAACCGTTTGCCTGGCAGGCGCCATCCGGTGTCTCCTGCTTCTGCGGTCAAACGCTGCGAGATGTAATAGCGATATCGCCTGCCCTGCTTGACCGTATGGGATGGCGTAAGACGGTCTCCTGTCTCGTCAACGATCTTGCCCAATAGGACGCTGGCGTCGGTCTTGCGTACAGCAGCAACTGACGCCTTTGGTGCGCTCCGATTATGGTCGAGCTGAGCCTGAACAGCATCCCATAACTCACGCTTTAGGAGCGGTTTATGCTGCCCTAAATGGCATTGTCCTTTGTGGCGGATCTGGCCAATGTACACAGGATTACGCAGTAGATCGTAAAGCGCTCCGCGGGAGAACGGTGCGGCTTCAGTCGTACTGTTACGGGCATTAGCCGTTCGGCCGCGGACATTGCCTGCTTCCAGCTCCTTTTTTAGCTTCGAGACACAACCCAATACCAAGTAGCGCTCAAAGATATGGCGTACGGTCATGGCTTCCGCAGTATCGATATGAAGCTTGCGGTCATCAACGCGATACCCCAGGCAAACGGGAGAGCTCACTGGACGACAAGACGCCAGGGAGGTGTTGATTGAA
>CBIHPL010000018.1:0-15506 GCA_966212005.1 uncultured Asticcacaulis sp. | reverse complement strand
CAGGTGTGGCCGTGGCCTCCTGGGGCGTCGGCGAGAAGAGCGGCGGGCCGATGGAAATCCTGCAGCTTTGGGTCAACCTTCCGGCCCGGCTGAAGATGACCGCGCCGGCCTATACCGGCGTGCAGCAGGACGCCATCCCGGCGATTGAGACCGATGAAGGCCGCGCCACGGTCAATCTGATATCGGGAGAATGGCAGGGCCGGACCGGGCCGATTGCCTCGCTGACAGGCATCTTCATGACGACGCTGACGCTAAAGCCTGAAGGCCGCGTCGTGTTCGAAGGCTTAGGCAACCGGGATATCTTCTTCTACGTGGCGCGCGGCGATGTGGCGGTGAACGGCGTCGATGCCGCCAGGTGGCAACTGGTCGAATTCGGCGATGGCGACCTTATCGATATCGAAGCGACCACCGATTCGGTCGTGCTGTTCGGCCACGCCGAAGCCTTGCGCGAACCGATCGTGGCGCACGGCCCATTCGTCATGAACACGGTACAGGAAATCCACCAGGCCTATGCGGATTATCAAGCGGGGAAATTCGGGTAACTTTCCTTCTCCCTGCTTGCGGGGAGAAGGTGGTCCGTAGGACCGGATGAGGGGCAAAAACTCTTTCCGCGACCGCTAGTCTTTCAGTATGCCCCTCACCCTAGCCCTCTCCCCGCACGCGGGGAGAGGAGAAAGTCAGCCGATCATCTCATCACTCAACGGTTCGCCGCGCGACAGGTCACGGCTGGCGACCTTGCCGATCACGTCCCACAGACGCACCGGCGGCAGACCCAGGCCCGGACGGATCGAGCGAATATTTTCGCGGGTCAGTTCTTCGCCCTTTTTCACGTCCTGCACGACATAGAGCGAACGGCGGAAGGTCTTCGAGCCGCGCTCGGAGCCCAAGGTGTCGTAATGGACGCGGCCAAGCGCCTTCCAGGCATCCTTGCAGTCGCGGGTAAGCGCTGTGAACTCGGCGGGCTCCAGCGAAAAGCCCGAATCGGGTCCGCCGTCGGCGCGCGCCAGGGTAAAGTGCTTCTCGATCACTGAGCCACCCAAGGCCACCGAAGCCACCGACGCCGCCGTGCCGAAGGTATGATCGGAGAGACCCGAAACACATTCGAACTTGCGGCCAAGATCCGGCACGGTGCGGACATTGGCGTCGGCGATATCGGCGGGATACTCACTGACACAATGCAACAGGATGATCTCGCCAGAGCCATACTTGCGCGCGGTGGCGGCGGCAGCGGCAATTTCGGCGTCGTTGGCCATGCCGGTCGACATGATCAGCGGCTTGCCCTTGGATGCCGCATAGGCGACCAGCGGCAGGTCGATCAGCTCGAACGAGGCAATTTTGAAGGCCGGCGCCCCCAGGCTGTCGAGCAGGTCGACGGCGGTATCGTCGAACGGCGATGAGAACATGGTGACGCCGCGTTGTTTCGCCCGCTCGAACAGGGCCGGGTGCCAGTCCCACGGCGTATGGGCCTCATCGTAGAGATCGTAGAGCGAATAGCCGTCCCACAAGCCCCCCTTGAGCTGGAATTCCGGACGGTCCGATTTCAGCGTGATGGTGTCGGCCGTATAGGTCTGAAGCTTGATAGCGTCGCAGCCGGTATCGGCGGCGGCGTCGATCATGGTCAGGGCACGGTCGAGGCTGCCGTTATGATTCCCCGACAGTTCGCAGATGATGTAGGGCTCATGGTCGGCGCCGATCTTGCGGCCGTCGATGGTGACTTCAAAGGCCATTGAAAACTTCCTCTAAAGCGCATCCCGAAAAGGTGTGAACCGGTTTTCGGGTGCGCGACAAAACAAAGCTAGAGCAGAACCTGCTCCAGAGCAGCGACTACGCGTTCGGGATCGCCGTCGCTCATATCGGCATACAAGGGCAGGGACAATGTGGTGCGGTAATACTGGTCAGCCCCGGAGAGATCGCGGTAAGCCAATGCCCGTTCTCGCCACCACGGCTGGCGGTGGACGGGGATATAATGGACCTGGGTGCCGATACCGCGGGCCTTCAACCCGGCCATGACGGCACTGCGCGTGGTGCCTAAAGCTTCGAAGTCGATCGTGACGGCGAACAGGTGAAAGGCAGGACGCGTGCCGGCTTTGGGCGCCACCCACTGCACCGGCAGATTGCGCCGGCCGAGCGCCGTCTGATAGCCCGCCACCAACGCTTCGCGCCGCGCCAGGAAATGCGGCAAACGCCTGAGCTGACTGATGCCAAGCGCGCAGTTCAGGTCCGGCAAACGATAGTTATAACCGAGGGCCTGCATCTCATAAACCCATGGCCCGGCATCGTTATCGCCGCCGAAGCCGAAACCTTCGAAACAGGCCGGATCACGCTCGATGCCGTGACTGCGCAGGGCTCGCAACCGCCGCGCCAGAGCCGGATCGTTGGTCGTAATCGCACCGCCCTCGCCCGTTGTCAGGGTCTTGACCGGGTGAAAGGAAAAGACCGCCATGTCGGATTTGGCGCAGTTGCCAGTTGTCCCGTCGGGACCATCCGTGCCGATCGCATGGCAGGCGTCTTCGAGCACAAAAGCGCCGTGGTCGGCGCAAACCCGTGAGATATAATCGAGTCCTACCGGTCTGCCCGAGTAGTGCACGGGTATGACCCCCGCAAAGCGGTGATCGGGATGGCGCGTTTTCAGGACCGACAGCGCTTCGTCGAACGTGGCATCGGTCATCAGGCCGGTGACCGGATCGACATCGGCGAACACCACCTGAGCGCCACAGAAGGCAATGCAGTTGGCCGAGGCCGTAAACGTAATCGAGGGCACGATGACGACGTCGTTGGCGGTCAGGTTCTGCGTAAGGGCCGCAACGTGCAGGGCCGCCGTGCCGTTGGCCACCACGACTGCGTCCTTTGCGCCGACCATTGCTGCCAGTTCCGCTTCGAAGCGGTCGACGCTGGGGCCGGTTGTCAGATAGTCCGACCGCAACACCTCGACCACGGCCTCGATATCGGCCTCGCTGATCGACTGCCGGCCATAGGGAAGGAAGCTATTCAAGGTAAACCTTCATCATCGACTTGATGCCCTCGGCATCGAGGCGCTCAGGATTGTTATCGCTGGCATAGGAAAAGCCCTCGGGGACCTTCTTGATGCCGCGTACCTTGGCGAACGATTTGCGGGTATATTCGGCGAATTCCGGCTCGATGACATAGCGGTCGTCGAGTTCAAAGGTCGAGCGCGAGTCGTCCGACGAAATCATCATCTCATGCAGCTTTTCGCCCGGGCGGATGCCGACAACGGTCTGTTTCGCTTTGGGCGCCATGGCGGTCGCAAGGTCCGTCACCAGGGTCGCCGGGATCTTCGGTACGAAGATTTCGCCGCCCTGGCTCAGCTCCAGGCACGACAATACGAATGCCACGCCCTGATCGAGCGATATCCAGAACCGCGTCATACGATCGTCGGTGATCGGGAGCTCCTTGGCGCCCTGCGCCAGCAGACGCTTGAAGAAGGGCACGACCGAGCCGCGCGAGCCCACGACATTGCCGTAACGGACGACGCAGAAGCGCGTGCCGATATCACCCGCCAGATTGTTGGCGGCGACGAAGATCTTGTCCGAAGCCAGCTTGGTCGCGCCATAAAGATTGATCGGCGAACACGCCTTGTCCGTCGACAGGGCCACCACGCGCTGGACACGGTTGGACAGGCACGCCGCCACGACGTTCTCGGCACCGGTAATGTTGGTCGCGATACATTCGGACGGGTTATATTCGGCGGCAGGCACCTGTTTCAGGGCGGCGCCATGGATGACGATATCCACAGACCGGAACGCCAGTTCAAGGCGGTTGCGATCACGAACGTCGCCCAGGAAGAAGCGCAGGCGTGACAGCTTGTCGGCCGGGAACATCTCTTCCAGCTCACCCCGCATTTCGTACTGCTTGAGTTCGTCGCGCGACAGGATGATGATCTTTTTCGGGTCGAAGTCACGCAGCAGGGTCTGGACCATCTTGCGGCCGAAGCTGCCCGTGCCGCCGGTAATCAGGACGGTCTTGCCCTTAACCGGATCAATCTGCGGTGCGAAATCGCGTAATAGCGGCGTGGTCATAGGTTCCAACCCGAAACTGTTTGACCGTCATGGTGAAGGGTCGCGGCTAAAATGACGTTAACGATAAGCCGCCCCTTCCCATACAAAAACAGCCCCGCGGGAGGCGGAGCTGTTATCGTTCTGTATCATCGCTTCAGCTTAGTCGACCATCGGACGCAGGGTGATTTCGACGCGGCGGTTTTTCGCCCGCCCCTCAGCCGTATCGTTGCTGGCGATCGGCACGCGCTCGCCCATGCCGGCGATGTAGATGCGCTCCGACTTGACCTTATGGTTGGCCAGGTAGCCCGCCGTCGAGTTGGCGCGGCGTTCGGACAGGTCGAGGTTGAAATCGTCGCTGCCCTGGCTGTCGGCGTGGCCGACGACGTCGATAAAGGTCGCCGGATATTGATTCAGGATTTGCGCGACCTCATCCAGCACCGGGAAGAACCTGGCGTCGATATCAGCCGAGCCTGTCGAGAAGGTGACGTCCGACGGCATGTTGAGCACGATGGTGTCGCCGACACGCTGGACCGAGACGCCGCTGCCGCGCAGCTGATCACGCAGGTCCTGCTGCTGGCGGTCCATATAGTTGACGACCGCGGCGCCGGACAGTGCGCCGATCCCGGCACCGAGCATGGCGTTCTTGCGGGCCTGGTCGCCCTTCTTGTTGGATACGGCGCCGATTGCCGCGCCCACACCTGCGCCGATCAGGGCGCCGGTCTTGGTGCGGCTCGACACCTTCATGCCGCTCTCTTCTTCGATGGTCGTACAGCCAGCCAGGGCAAAGGCGGCCAGGGCGGAAACCAGAATGAACTTACGCATAGGATTTGTCCTCTCACAAACAAATATAGGCGGTACTAAAACAAAAACCCGACTGCTTTTTCAGCCTTGTTTCAAGTCGTGACTGCGATGAATGCAAAGGCCGGATAAAAAATCAGTGCTTTTCACCTTCAGGCCTGCATCACCTTGGCGACCATAGACGGGCTAAACTGAATGCAGAATGAAGGGGACTGCGCAACCGCCATTCACGACTTCGCATCGGCCTTCTTGCATCGCCACACCGTCTGGGTTTCGGGCGGCATGGTAAGATAGGCCTGCGACAGCAGGCGCACCTTGACCAGGTTCTGGTTAAGCGCGGCCGCGGCGGCGCTGCCTGCCTTCGTCGCACAGCGCAGGTCGCCCAGTGCGTTGCGCTGGGTGACATATTCCTGGTGCGGGTCGGGCTCAAGGCGGAATTCGCTGCGCTTGAACAGCTGGCCATCGGCCGACAGCTCCAGCCGCGCCGCCATCTGGGTGCCTTCGTTAACCGCAAAGCGCACCAGCGTGCCGTCGGCCTGGCGTTCATAGGCGGTCTTGCCACTGACGCAGGCGTTCTGGGCATCGAAATCGAACTCGATCGGCCCGGCCGCGGCGATCGGATTGGGCGAAGCGGCCGTATCGACCGTGCATGCCATATGGACGACACCCGCCGGTCCCGTTGCGGCCGCCTGCGGCGCTATCAGGCGGCGCGCGGTGTCGCGGTCCTTGATCAGCAGGAAGGCGACGGCGCCGATAATGACCAGACCGAGCACAATCCAGCCCCACGGAATGGGATGCTTGACACCCGGCACCTTGACCTTCTTGTCCAGCACGCTGTGCGGCTTCGCCTTTGGAGGCGTCTCATTGGAGAAGGCCGTCGGCGCGACATCGCGCTCCTTCATATGGATTTCATGGCGGTGGCGCATTTCACGCCGGATGATCAGGCCGATCAGGATCAGGACCAGCACCGACAGCAGGACCAGCGTCCCCAGCTGCCAGCGTTCCAGCGCGGCGCGGTCCGCTTCGGCCTTGCGCTGCTCTTCGATGCGCGCGGCCTGGGCCTCGGCGGCGGCGGTCAGCGCATTGGTCAGGGCGTCGTCCTTGACGATCTCGTCTTCGCTCTTGGCATAGCACGGCTTCGTGGCCATGGTCGGCGTCACGCCGGCCGAAGCCAGGAAGGTCTGAAGCGCCGTCACGCGCGTCGCGACATACTGGCCCGTGGCGATGTCCAGATCGCCCCCGGCCGACATGGTCGACGGCGCGGTCCACGTATTGACGCCCACCACCTGACCACATTCGTTCATCAGCGGTCCGCCGGAATTGCCGTGATTGATCGGCGCCGTATGGAACAGGGTGTCGATACGGCCGCCGTCCGGGTTGGTCGAAGCGAAGAGCGCGATCGATCCTTGCGTAACGTAGGCGTCGCTGGGCTCCAGCAGCTGCGTGCCCGAGCGGTTGAGCAGGTGGTCGGTCGCATCGGGATAGCCCATGGACACGACGCGTTCATTCTTGTTGGGCTTGGCGAACAGTTTGAGCGGCGGGATTTTCAGGCCGTCCGCCTTCAGCAAGGCCAGATCGCCCTCGGTCCAGGTCTTGACCAGTTCGACGCGCTGATAGCCGGCGCCGGCGTCCTTGTGCGGCACGATATAGACATCGGCGCTCGACGCTTCGGCCGGCACTTCGACGACGTGATAGTTGGTGATGACATATCCGGGCGCGACGACGAAACCCGAACCCATGCCAACCGAATCGAGCGGCGTTCCGCCATAGCCGCGATAGACGACCAGTACACGCACCACAGATTGTTCGGCGGTGGAAAGCGCCTTGGTCGAATTTACGGGCTGAAGGTCTGGATTGACGATCGGCGCCGCTGCGGCGCTCGCCTTGGCGTCGTCGGCCGAGGCATGGTGATTAAGTCCAACGCCGATAACCACACCCAGGCAAAGAACGAGCGCAAGCGCGATCCATCGCGCTTTCACACCTGTTCGACCTGCGTCTGAGCTGGACGCCACTGACCTAATTCCCACCTTATCCCGGCTCGGTGCGTGATCACACCACGTACCCCACGTCCACGCTTTGGCTGAAAGCGTGTTTAGGATTAGTTAATAGCGGAGTTCTGTGACAAAATCATCCCTCAACCGCTGCTTTTAGGTGACTGTGGCATATTAGATCGTCTCAACAGCCTGCCTTGCGTTTGCATGGTAGCAGCGCTAAGCGGAAACTCTGTTTCTGATGAAAGGACCGTCCATGTCCGTCTCCGCCATACCGCCCGTTCCGCTTGCCCTCTACGACGAGGATTTCGCTGCGTTTTCCACGCAGCTGGGTGCGGCGTTCGAGCGCTATGGCTTTGCTGTGCTGGGCGGACACGGCCTTGATCCCAAACTGCTCGACCGGGCGCTTGCCGCCACCAAGGCCTTCTTCGCCCTGCCGGAAGACGTGAAGCGCACCTATCACGTCAAGGGCAAGGGCGGTGCGCGCGGCTATACACCGTTTGGCATCGAAACCGCCAAGGGCCACACCCACCACGACCTGAAGGAATTCTGGCACACTGGCCGCGAACTGCCCGAAGGCCATCCTTACCGTCAGTATATGCCGGACAATGTCTGGCCCGCCGAAGTCGCCGACTTCCACGACAGCGTGCTGGCGCTGTATGAAGGCCTTGATACGCTTGGCAAGAAGGTGCTGCGCGCCATCGCGCTCTATCTCAAGCTCGATCCGGCGTTTTTTGAAGACAAGGTGGATCTCGGCAATTCGGTGCTGCGTCTGCTGCACTATCCGCCCGTGACGTCCGCAGGCGAATCGGTCCGCGCCGGCGCCCACGGCGATATCAATGTCATCACGCTGCTGCTCGGCGCCGAAGAACCCGGCCTGCAAATCCTCGACCGCGATGGCCAGTGGCTGCCGATCACCCCGCCGGAAAACTGCATCGTCTGCAATATCGGCGACATGCTGTCGCGCCTGACCAACGGCGTCCTGCCGTCGACCCAGCACCGCGTCATCAACCCGGCCGAAGCGCGCAAGGACTTCGCGCGCTATTCGACGCCCTTCTTCCTGCACTTCAATCCGCCGTACCTGATCGAGACCTTGCCGAACTGTATCTCGGAAGACCGTCCGAACCAGTTCCCCGAGCCGATCACCGCCGAGGACTTTCTCCAGCAGCGCCTGCGCGAGATCAAGCTGGCGTAACCGCCGGAGCAATGTGCAAAAAAGTGTGCAGCGGTTTTTTGCATTAACATTGCGACCCAGCGAAAATCAGATCGGGATACCCGATCGATCCAGCCACGCGTCGAATGCTTTGCGGCGATGACGGCTGAGCGGCAGGCTGAGGCCCGTCACCAGTTCGACCTTGTCGGTCTTGGCGTCCTTGATCGCCGTGTCCGCCACCCAGTGCGAGCGGTGGATCTGAAAACCGTTGGGCAGCATGGCCACGGCCTCTGCCATGGTCATCAGGATCAGCGCTTCGCCCTTCGGCGTATGGACGCGCAGGTAATGATCCTCGGATGACAGGGCCAGGATCGGCTGGGTGCGCAGACCACGCGGCAGGCGGGCATGAAAGGCCGGTGCTTCCGCAACCGCTTCGGGCGTGGTTTCGACATGGCCGCCTTCGCGGATCCGCTGCCACGACAGGGCCAGACTGATTACCCGGAAGATCAGCGTCGTAAGCAGGTTCTGCCAGACCAGGTTGGCGGGGTTGACACCGGCAACGACATCGGGCGCGAACAGGGCCAGGCTGCCATAGACCACCGCAGCCCCCGGCAGCGTCAGGGCGAGATCGACACACAGCGCCGCCCACAGCGGCCAGTAGCCCTGGAAGAAGCGCCGCGCCACATCGTACGACACGATCAGCGAGCAACCGCCGATCAGTGTCACGCACAGGACGAAATGACCGATGCGCTCGGGGATCGTCATGCCGGTATAGCTGCCGAAGGGACCGACCAGACCCAGGATAATCCCCGCCACCGGCATCCAGACCAGTGCCTGCCAACGCAGCAGCGGCGCCGAACGATAGGTCAGCAGCGACATCCATATCCCCCGAGAAAAGCCATTGGCGAATAACCGCCGCCACTGGCGCATGGCAGCGACCACTGGCGAAAACACGGCAGACTTAGCGGGCAGCCGGCGGGTAGGCAAGAGACATCAACCACGCAATCCGGGAGACACCCACATGCTCAAACACATCATCCGCGGCCTGATCATCACGCCGGTCGTCATGGCCACCATCGCCGCAGGCGTCCTGGTCTTCACCGGCCCCAAGTCGCCCCCGCCGATCACTGCGATCGAAAGCGCCAACGATCCGCTGGCCGCCTTCGCCCGCCAGCAACCGCCCGCGCGCTACATGACGGCGCGCGACGGCGCCAAGCTGTCCTATCGCCTCTATCCCGGCAAGCCCGGCGGCGGCGTGGTCGTCGCGGTCCACGGCTCGTCCGGCACCACCGTCGCCATGCAGGGCGTCGCCGGTACGCTATCAGCGCGCGGCGCCACCGTCTATTCGATCGACCTGCGCGGCCATGGTCTGAGCAAAGGGCCTGAAGGCCGGTTGGGCGACGTCGGCTATCGCGGCCAGTATGAGGACGACATTGCCGACTTCGCCCAGCTGGCGGCACGCGAACATCCTGGCGAAAAGCGCCTGCTGGTCGGTCATTCCATGGGCGGCGCGACCATCCTGCGCACCGCCGGCCTGCCAGCCTATGCGAAGAACTTCGACGGCTATCTGGCCCTGTCGCCGCTGATTGCGCCGGGTTCGGCGATGGACCGTCCCAACCAGGGCGGCTGGACCTCGGTCAGCGTGCCGCGCATCGTGGTGTTGAGCATTCTCAACCGCTTCGGCATTTCGGCGTTCGATCACATGACGGTTCTGGCCATGGCCGTGCCTGAGACCGACAACAACATGCGCCCACGCAGCTACAGCCATGCCCTTCTGGCCTCGGCCAATCTGCCGCGTCCCTGGCAGCCGGCGATCGCCGCCATCAAGGCGCCGACGCGTGTCCTGATCGGCGCCAATGACGAACTGTTCCATGCCGAAGCCTATCCGGCTGAGCTGGGCAAGGTAAACGCCAATATACCGGTGACGCTCCTGCCCGGCGTCGGCCATATGAGCATGGTTTATGATCCGAAGGCGCTGGAAGTTGTCGGGAATACGGCGGCGGAGATGCTGCAATAGTTGTGGTCAGGCTTGCCGAGAAGGGAGCAACCGTTTGATCAGCCAGCCTAGTCCGTAACCCAGGCCACCCCCCAGAAATGGCACGATAAATGTGCCTACAGCAACAACGGTAAGAGCGGCGGGAATAAACGCCACACTCTCAGACCAGAACTTATCCGGTCGCTTGATTGCCCAGAAAACCCAGGGAGCAAATGTATAGGTGAGGTTCAGGCAGGCCGAGATCACCAGAACGGCGATTGCGGCCTGCAACACCTTTTTCTTATCTCCGAACAATGCAAAAGCGACGCCGAGAATAACGACGATCAACGGCCAGTCATAATAAGCTCGGGCGAATTGCCGAAGCGTTCCATCCCAGAATCAGAAATTTCCCTCCGAAAGGGCGTGAAATGGATCTATATCCAGTCCACGCCCACCTTCGGACGGCTCGGGAGCCTTGACCATTGATCTTACGCCTGCCAGCCGCAGGTCTGCCCCTTGTTCTGCTCCTGCAGCCACGCATCCAGCGGCGCGAAATAGTCGAGCACCGCCTTGGCGTCCATCTCACGCGTGCCCGTAAAGGCTTCGAGCGCATCCGGCCACGGCTTGGACTGACCCATTTCCAGCATGTTCTGCAGCCGCTCGCCCACAGCCTTTTCGCCATAGATCGAACAGCGGTGCAGCGGACCCTTCCAGCCGGTCTGGGCGCACGCCGCCTGCTGGAACTGGAACTGCAGCACGTGCGCCAGGAAGTAGCGCGTATACGGCACCGACGCCGGCACGTGATACTTGGCGCCCGGATCGAAGCTGGAGGCCGGACGCTCGCCCGGCGGCATCAGGCCCTGGTACTGGTTGATCAGCTCCCACCAGCGCTGGTTATATTCGGCCTCGGTGATCTGACCCGAGAAGGCCTCCCAGCGCCAGCGATCGACCATGATGCCGAACGGCAGGAAGGCGACTTTCTGCAGCGCCATCTTGAGCAGGAACGGAATGTCCTCGGACTCGGCCGGCACCTTGTCCAGCAGGCCGATCTGGTTGAGATAGGTCGGCGTCACCGAGCTCAGGCCGACGAAATCGCCTATCGCTTCGTGGAAGCCGTCATTGGCGCCGTTCTTGAACAGATACGGCTGGTCCATATAGGCCCACTGATAGTAGTTGTGACCCAGTTCGTGGTGGACAGTGTAGAAGTCCTCAGCATTGACCTGGGTACACATCTTGATGCGCAGGTCTTCACGATTGTCGACGTCCCAGGCCGAGGCGTGACAGACGACTTCGCGGTCCTTGGGACGCACGATCTGCGACCGTTCCCAGAAGGTCTGCGGCAGGGGTTTCAGGCCCAGTGAGGTGTAGAAGCCCTCGCCCGTCTTGACCAGCTGGACTTCGGTATACTTCTTGTTGGTCAAGAGCTTGTCGAAATTATAGCTCGACTTGATCGTCTTCGGCGCCACGACGTCATAGATGTTGGACCAGTCCTGGGCCCACATATTGCCCAGCAGGTCGGCGCGGATCGGCCCCGTCTTCGGCTGGACCATGTCGCCGTACTTTTCGTTCAGCTTGCGGCGCGTAAAACAGTGCAGATTGTTGTAGAACGGCTTGATCTGCGCCCACAGCCGGTCGGTTTCAGCAGCAAAGGCGTCGGGCTCCATGTCGTAGCCCGACCGCCACAGAGCGCCGGTGTCCTTGTAACCCAGGCCTTGCGCACCCGTATTGGCCGCGGCGACCAGTTTGGTATAGTCGGACTTCATCGGACGAGCGATGCCCATCCAGCCTTCCCACATCGCGCGCGTCATCACCGGATCACGACTGGTCGCCATGACGTTCGACGCGTCGGTCAGGTTATAGGTCTTCTGTTTGTAGGTGAATTTTCCGGTCGAATAGATCGAATCGAGCTTGGTCGTCAGGCCCGCCAGTTCTTCGGCCGCCCCCGGACGGTCTGCTGCCGGCAAGACCTGCGATAAACGCAGCAGGTCGAGCTTGCGCCGCGTGTCGGCATCGACCTCGACATCGTTGAACTTCGCAGCGCCAAGCGCCAGCTTGACAGTCGCTTCGGTCAAGGCTGCATTGGCCTTGGTTTCCAGCCATTCGGTGTCATGGATGATGTAGGTCGCGCGCGCCCACGCAGCATGATTGGCGGCTTCGCTCAAGGCCGCCAGCTGCTTTTCGGCGTCGTCGGCATAGGCCTTGGCTTCGGCGGCGGTCGGCCTGGCCGGACCTGGCGGGGTGGTGTCCTGCGCGACCGGTGGCGTTACGGGCGCAGGCCCAGGCGTCGTGTTCGACGTGGTGGCGCAGCCGGTAAGCAGCGCGATGCACGCCGCCGACAGGAACAGATGCTTCATGACAGCCCTCATTTCCGCAATGGTTAATTAACGGGAAGGGAAGGCTATTTAAACGCCGACGTCAAGAACCGAACAGCTGTAACTTTCGACGGGCCCGCCGATTATTTGCGGCCGCTGCTCGATGAGTTGGGTGCGCGTCCCGCCTTTTCAACCGACCGGCTCTGCTGTTCCATGGTCCACCGGGCCGTTTGCTGGCGGGCCCGCCTCTCAGCCGGCTTGGTCTTTGCCGTCGGTTGCGCCGTCGTGGCGCAACCACAGAGCCCACCAGATTCAGCCCGCAACGCGGTTACAGCGGCGAAGGACAATAATGCACGCTTCACAACAGCCTCCCGTATCGGTTGATCACCAATTGAAAGCTATTTTCCCGACAGCGTCAAGTCGTGGCAAGGTATCCTGAAACCAGGTCAGTCCACAGAAAGGCAGGCGTTGTAGCCACCCGCATCGACGACGCGCGCACGCGACTGGATGCTGCCGGAACGCTTCTTGACGTATTTGCCCGGCTTGGCGGCTTTCCATTTCAGGGGGCTGGGCAGGATGGCCGCCAATCGGGCAGCCTCGGCGCGCGTCAAATTCTTGGCGCTCTTGCCGAACCAGTGCCGTGACGCCGATTCGGCGCCATAGACGCCGGGTCCCCATTCAACGCTGTTGAGATAGACCTCAAGAATGCGATCCTTGGGCCACATGACCTCGATCAGGAAGGTGTAATAGACCTCGAAGCCCTTGCGTACCCACGACCGCGACGGCCACAGGAAGACGTTCTTGGCCGTCTGCTGCGAGATGGTCGAAGCGCCGCGCTTGCGCTTGTGATTGGCATTATACTTCTGCGCCTTCTCGATGGCCTCATAGTCAAAGCCGTCGTGCGTGCAGAACTTGGCGTCTTCGGCCGCGATGACCGCAGCCTTGAGATAGGGGCTGATATCGTCCGCCGACACCCAGCGGTGATCCAGCCCCCTGCCTTCGGCCAGACGTTGCAGCATCAGGAAGGTCACCGGCACGGGTACGAAGCGGTGGAGCGCAACCGACAGGATCGAAAAGGCAAAGAAGCCGACGATGACCAGGCCGATCAGCCGGAACCAGCGTATCTTGCGCTTCGGCTTCGGCGCAGGCTGTTCCGGCGCCTGATCAACCGGCGCCGCTTCCGGCACCTTGTCGTACAGAACCTCAGCCTCCGGCGCACCCTTGGCTTCGCCGTCTTCGTTGTCATCACTCATCTACGCTCGCCCCCGATGAAGCAGGCTACTCTGCCTCGGCTTCAAAAGTATAGACGAAACCGTCCTCATCGCCAAACAGTACGCGCGTACCGGTTTCCGACAGGGCCAGCGCCGTGATGGGGCTGCCCTTCTCGCGCTTGATCCATTCGATTCCGGTCGATTGCAGTTCGCCCAGCCAGACACGGCCATCTTCGGTGCCGGCGGCCAGCAGCGTATCTTCGGTCGCGCCCGCGACGACGGAAACCATGGTCGATTGTTCCGGATTGATCTCGGAGGCTTCCTGGCCCATAGGCCCGTTTGGCCCAAGGAACGGCCACACCACCGCGCCATTGGCGCCGGACGTCGCCAGAAGCTTGCCCTGCGCAAAAAACTGCAAAGACTTGATCTTGGCTGGATAGCCGCCCATGCGCATGTCCTTTGAGTCCTTCAGCCGCCATCCGTGCAAGGCGTTTTCCTGCATGGCGGTAACGACGTAATCGCCCTTGGGCGACATGGCCAGGCGCGTATGCGATCCCGTCCATTTCAGCTTGGTCGGTTTTTGCTGGGCGACGCGCGTGAACCAGACGTTCACACCATTATAGGTGGCGCAATAGAGCTTGCGGCCGTCCGGCGAAAAGGCCAGGTCGGACACCGAATGGTCGTGCGTAAAGATGTGCTCGGTCTTCTTCAGCAGGTCGCGGACAAAGACCTTCTTGGCGGCGACGTAGGCGATGACCTGGGCGTCATTGGCAACCGCCACACGGTCTATCCATGCCCCCTTGTGCGCAGCCAGTTCAACTGGTCCGGATTCCTTTGTCGTCCAGACTATGCGGCCGTCGTCGCCACCGGTGATGACGCCGACGCCCGTTGGGTGCACGACGGCGGTCAACAAGCCGGCATTGGGATGCGCCTCAAAGCTCTTGTCAGAGTCGGGAAACACCACACGGCCATCGCCAAGCGCGACAATGGCTTCGTCAACGGTATCGAACAGGGCGGCAACGACGAATTCGTCGTAGGATTTGGTCGTCAGGGTCATGGCGGGGCTTATAGCTCATAAATCCCCTCTCCCGTTTACGGAGAGAGGGTAGGCGCGGGGCGGCTAGCCTGAGGGGCAATAGACCGGAGACGGTGTCTGGGGAAGCGTTTTTTGCCCCTCATCGGTCGCCAAGGCGACCACCCACCGCTGGCGAAAGCTGTACTTTCGCTGACGCTATACCCCGTAAACGGGGAGAAGGGATAAGAAATCAAACGAGGCTAGCCTCAAAGCCAGAACGCAGCGCAGCCTCATCGAGGTGACGGCCGATAAAAACGGCGCGCGACACACGCTTTTCGCCGTCGCGCCATTCCTGTTGCAACTCACCTTCCAGGATCATGTGCACGGCCTGGAAGACGAGGCGCTTTTCCTCGCCCTTGACGTTGAGGATGCCCTTGGCGCGCAGGATATCCTGGCCCTTTTCCGCCAGCAGCTTGTCCAGCCACTGGGTGAATTTCATGCCGTCGACCTGACGATCGGAGCTGAGCGACACGCTCTTGATCTCTTCGTCGTGGATCGGGTTGATGGTGTGGCCGCAATGCTCGTCGTGAACGTGGCCGGCTTCGCCATGGGCCGGATTGTGGTGATGATGGCCATGATCATGGTGGTGATGACCGCAGTGCTCGTCATGGACGTGGCCCGCCTCGCCATGCGCCGGATTGTCATGATGATGGTGGCCATGATCGTGATGGTCATGGTCGTGATCATGATGGGCGTGGTTCTCGACCGTCTCCATCTTGGTCAGGTCGAAGCGGTGCTGGTTGAGCAGGCTCTTGATCGGCACGTCCGACCGCTGGGCGCGCTGGATCGAGGCCAGCGGGTTCAGGCCCTTCAGACGGCCTTCGATCTCATCCAGCTTTTCCGGCGTCACCAGGTCGGTCTTGTTGAGGATGATGTGGTCGGCGAAGGCCACCTGTTCCTTGGCTTCCTTGCCGTCCTTCAGCGCCTGTTCGAAGTGACGCGCATCGACCAGGGCCGTGACCGAATCGAGATAGG
>CBIHPL010000017.1:0-15669 GCA_966212005.1 uncultured Asticcacaulis sp. | reverse complement strand
CATGGGCGGCGTGGTCATTGGGCGGCTGTTCCAGCTCTGGCAGCCCAAGGGCGAAAATGTCCGGATGACGCTCGTGTTCACCGCCATCGTCGCCGGCTTGGTGGGGCTCTATGCCGTGACACGTCCCGCCTGGGGCCTGTCCAAGCTCGGCGCGACGCCCGCCTGGCTGTTCCTGTGCAGCGCCCTGACGCTGATCGCCTTTACCATCATCTACTGGGTCGCCGATGTGGCGAAGCAGGGACGGTGGTTTGCCTTTGTCAAACCCGCCGGAACCGATACGCTCCTGAGCTATCTGATTCCATATTTTGCCTATGCCGCCTTCGTGGCGCTCGGCCTGGGCCTGCCGGACAGTCTGTTGACCGGCGGAATTGGACTGATCAAGGCCCTGGGCTTTGCGCTGATCTGCGTGTGGATCGCTGGTGGTCTCAGCAAGCTGGGCATCAGGCTGAAGCTGTAGCCTGCATTTTTGTGAGGGAAGTTTAAGGGAACCGCAGATTAGCGCAGATTATTGGGGCGCGTGGGATGCCCGTTGCGAAAGTGGGCTACGAATGACAGCGCAAAGCGCTGTCGATAACGGCCTTGGCTAAGACACAGCTATCTCCGCACGCTCGAAATATTCTGCGTTAATCTGCGCAAATCTGCGGTTATACCTTTGGAATGCTCCGGCGGTACTTAATTCCCCAGCGACTTCTGCAGCGCCGCCGCCGCTGACTTCGGCAACTCGAACCGCATGTTGCCCATCTGCGCCGGATCGAAGCGCAGCAGGCCCTTGCCCGGCACCGGCAGCCAGCCGTAATAGCGGCTGATCAACTGGATCAGGTCCTGCGGCGTCGGCTGCGAGACGTAGAGGCCGGCGACATAGGGGGCCACGACCGCGCCTGTCCTGGCATTCATCAGGATGATGTCGGCCAGCTTGTCATTATAGACGTCGAGAAACAGCCGGTCGAAGTGCTGCGGGCGCCAGATGTGCTGCTCCGCCTCGATCTTGTAGACGACATTGTCCGGTGCGCTGAAAAAGTCCCACTGCCAGACCAGCCGGTAACGCGAGCGGAATCGCCGCCAGCGCGCCCGCTCAAGCGGGTCGGGAAATTCGCGCGCCCAGTCAGGCGCATGTCGGTCGGGCACGATCAGCCAGAAGGGCTCGCCGTCGCCCAGCACCTCGGTCGTCACCTTGTTGAAGCGTTCGATCAGAGAACGGTATTCCGGCCGGCTGAGCGCGGCGTCGCGGCCGCCGGGCAGGAGGTGAAAACGCGTCAGGTTCCAGGTACCGTTATCGGCCAGGGTGTGGCCGACGGGCACGGCGTCAGGATGAAACTGTAGCCAGATCGGCTGGAGTGCACTGGTCATGCGGTGCGTTTTTGCACGCGCCACGACTGCAATGCAAGCAGCCCGGCGCTAAAGGTGAGGGCGGCGCCCATCCATAACGGCGCATTGGGACCGAAGGCGGTGAACAGGAAACCGGCAATCATCGGTCCGGAAATACGGGCAATCGCGCCTGTCGACATGTTGAGGCCCAGGGTCGCACCGGTTTTGTCCGGCGGCGTGGCCAGCGAAATGATGGCGCAGATAGACGAAAAGATGACGGACTGTCCGACCGTGCCCAGGACGACGATGGGCGTAATCAGGACTTCGGACCTGTTGAGCGCCTGCAGGGTAAAACTCAATCCGAACAGGAACAGGCCGCTGGCCAGAACCTTCGTTTCGCCGTAACGGCGGACCAGGGGGCGCATGACGATGACCTGCATGATGCCGGCGGTCAGGCCGATCAGGGGAAAGATGGCGCCGATTTCCTTCTTGCCCCAGCCGTACTGGGCATGGGCCCAAAGGCCGAAAGTCGACTCAAGGGCGGTAAGGGCGCCCATGTAACAGAGCGTCGCCAGGATAACGCGGACGATGAGCGGATCGCGAAAGGCTGTCCTGGCCGTAACAACGATGTTTGGCGGCGGCGCGGTCTGTACGCGGTCCCGGCTCTCCCGGATGAAGAAAACAACCCCGAAACAGGCGATCGCCGACAAAACCGCCGCCGTCATCAGGGGCGCGCGGAACGGATCGCCGGGGACGAAGGCGCCGACAGCAGGACCGACGATGAAGCCGAGAGAGAAGGCCGCGCCGATCAGGCTCATGCGCGCTGCACGCTGGTCCGGCCGTGACATGTCGGAGACGTAGGACTGAATGGTCGAGATATTGCCCGAACTGATGCCGCTGAAGAAACGAATGGCGATGGCCACCCAGATATTGGGGGCAAAGGCCAGAGCGGCATAGAAGGCTACCGAGAGGGCGGTGGTTACGATCAGAACCGGTTTTCGCCCGATCCGATCGGACAATCTGCCGAAATAGGGTTCGGCGAAGAACTGGCCCAGGCTGTAGGCGCTGAACATCAGCGTGACTTGCCACGGTTGGGCATTCAGGCTGTTCGCGAAGAATGGCATCAACGGCACGATGATGCCGAAACCGATCAGATTGACAAAGACGACCGCCAGCATGGCCGCCAGGGGCCCATTGTCCTTGATGAAGTGCCGGATCGTGCGCAGCAGGCGCCCGCGGAAGAAGGTCCGTTCGTTGCGCTCTTCCTCCTGTTCCGGCGTCCACGGACCAGAACCCGGTTCCGCGCCGGCTTCCAGTTCGCTATCGGCGGGTTTGGGGAGGGCGTTTAACTCTGACATCCGCCGCTTATAGCTGATTTGATTCCGTGAGTAAGTGGAATTGTCGCAGGTGCAGCAATCCACACCGAACTGTTATCGCGCCGCGCGAATCGTCGTCCCCGCCCTGGCGATGGTGACGGCCTTGATGGCGGCGTCGAGTTCCTGAGGCGTGGCCGCCGCCGGAAGGTTCAGCGATTCTACGTTTAGCGCATAGACGGTAATGATATAACGGTGGTCCTGGCCTTGGGGCGGGCACGGGCCGCCATAGCCCGAAGCGCCGAACCCGTTCGTCCCTTCAGTCACTCCCAGCGCCGTCAGGGCGGGCGAGTGGCTTACCCCGGCTTCAAGTCCCTTTGTGGTCGCTGGGATGCCGCTGGCCAGCCAGTGCCAGAAGCCGTTACCCGGTGCATCCGGATCAAAGACGGTCACGGCGAAGCTCCTGGCGTCGGCAGGCGCGCCTTGCCAGGCGATGGCGGGGGAAACGTTCTCACCGCTGCAGCCGTGGCCGGAGGCATACTGCGCCGGCGTAAAACGCCCGTCCCTTGCATCGGTGACGGCAACGGAAAAGCCTTGGGCCGGGTTGGATTGCTGGGCGCAGGCAGGCACGGCCAGCAGAACGGCAGCCATGATCCATGCGGATTTCATTTGCCTGTTCCTCTCATGTCATTTCAGGACGGTAGGCCGGGATTATGGCGCCAAGGTGTTGATTTTATAAATAATAAATAAGGGCGCGGGTTCTGCACCTCCATGCTGACTTTTTATGGCTGGCCTGTGACTACCCTGGCCGCAACCACAGGAGGCCCTTATGCAGTTTCATCGCGGACGTCTGCTCGATCACGTCGAAATCCACAGCAAGGACATGGCCGCCAGCGAGCGGTTTTACAGCGCTGTCCTGGCGGCGGTGAACCCCGCCTTTGAAATCGAAAAGGGCGAAGAAGGCTTCTTCTTTGACGAGGTCTATGTCAGCCCGGTCAGGGGCGGCAACCTGACAAAGGTCCATTTCGCCTTCCAGGCATTCGACAAGGAGACTGTGCACCGGTTTTACGAGGCCGGCCTGGCCGCCGGCGGCAGCGACAATGGCGCGCCCGGCCTGCGCAAGTATCACCCCAGCTACTACGCCGCCTTCCTGTTCGATCCGGATGGCCACAATGTCGAGGCCGTCTTTCATGGTCCGGCGGAACGGTCAGCGGAGTCGGTGGTCTGGACCGTGGACATGGGTGAAGGCGGGTAGCTTGACGCAACAGCATGTTCTCGTTATGTTCTTGGCGCGACAGAAGGCGCGAAGGCATGGCAGCGACGACGTATCGGGAACGGCAGTGGGACGATGGCGGCCAGTTGCGCTGGCTGTATCTCGACATGAATTCCTTCTTCGCCAGTGTCGAGCAGCAGGACAATCCATCCTTGCGTGGCCGGCCGACGATCGTCGTTCCGGTCATGTCGGACTACACTTCGGCCATAGCCGCCAGCTATCAGGCCAAGGTCCATGGCGTCAAAACCGGCACGAAGGTGCTGGAGGCCAAGGCGCGGATTCCGGATCTGCGTATCGTCGAGGCGCGGCCTGACCGCTATGTCGATGTCCACAACCGTATACTGGCCGAGATCGACCACGTCATCCCGATAGACCGGGTCTGTTCGATCGACGAATTCGCCTGCAAGCTGATGGGGCCCGAACGGGTAGAGCCGGCGGCCATCGCTATCGGCCACCGCATACAACGGCGGATTCTGGAGAATGTCGGCGAATGTCTGACGGCATCGGTCGGGATCGCGCCTTCGCGGCTGTTGGCCAAGACTGCCGCCGATATGCGCAAGCCCCTGGGCCTGACCGTCCTGCGCATGGACCAGTTGCCCGGCGAACTCCTTACGCTGAAGCTGGACGACTTTGCCGGCATCGGGCCTTCGATGCTGAAGCGGCTCAACAAGGTGGGCGTCCAGGACGTGCGTCAGCTGTGGGAGATGAGCCCGTCGCGGATGCGCCAGGTGTGGGGCGGCATAATGGGCGAAAACTTCTGGTACGCCATCCACGGCACCGACCCTCCCGACACGGAAACAAAACGCGCCAGCATTACCCACGGCCACGTCCTGGCAAAGGAGCTGCGCCCGGTCGAACAAGCCCGCGGCGTGGCGCGGCGTCTGACCGCCAAGTGCGGGTCGCGGTTGCGGCGCATGGGTTTCAAATGCGGTGGTTTGCACCTCTATGCCCGCGGCGATTCCGGCCGCGCCGAAGCTTCCGTTCGTTTTGCAGTGACGGCCGACAGCTTCCGGCTTCTGGAAGCCGCCGACGGGCTGTGGGCGGACTGCATGCGGCAACTTTCGGGGCCGCGCGTCAAACAGGTCGTGGTCACCTGCCTGAATATGGTCGAAGCCGACAAGCCTGCGGACCTTTTCGGCTGGACACCGGGCACCGAAGAGAATGGCCGTCACATGCGCCTGCTGACGGCGCTCGACGGTCTGAACCAGCGGTTCGGCAAGGACACGGTCACGATCGGCCCGCGGACGAAGATGCACGGCTTCGTTGGCGCCAAGATCGCCTTTAACCGCATTCCCGAGCAGCCTGAGTTCTGGGAATAGGCATTAATCGCTTTGCCGTCTGGTTATGTTTTGGCGCTTTATCTCTCATCGCAAGTCTGCAACGCCCGGCGTACCCTTCAGTGATAAGGAGATTTGCCATGACTACGGTTACCTACAAGATTGTCGAACATGATGGCGGCTGGGCCTACCAGGTGGGCGACACCTTCTCCGAGACCTATCTGACGCACGACATTGCCCGCGCCATGGCAGAAGAGGCCGCGCGCGAACAGACCCAGCCGGGTGAAGACACCGGCGTCAGCTATGATGACAAGGCCGGGCAATGGCACGAAGAAGCGGTCAGCGGCGAAGACCGGCCGCAAACCAAGGTTGAAGGGTAATATTCCGCCAGACTTCGTAACCTTTGTGACAAACCGCAGGAAGCGGAGCGACAGGCTGTGACACCAGTGCCATATGACGGCCACGGGAGGTCGTCATGTCCAGCGCGAACGTCATAAAGCTTCTTCTGCTCGCCGCCATCTGGGGGGCTTCGTTCCTTTTCATGCGCATTGCCGCGCCCGTGCTCGGGCCGGTCGCGGTGGTGACGGCGCGGCTCGTTCTCGGGGCGTTGTTCTTGCTGGCCGTCGCCCTTGTCCAGCGGCGATCCCTGGACATCAAGGCTCACTGGAAGCACTTCCTGATCCTTGGTTTCCTGAACACCGCCTTTCCCTTCACCTTGTTCGCCTACGCCGCGCAGACCCTTCCGGCCTCGCTGCTGTCGATTTTGAACTCGACGGCGCCGATATTCGGCATGGTCCTTTCGGCCCTGTGGCTAAGAACGGCTTTCACATGGAAGTCAGGAACCGGCCTGGCGCTTGGCGTTCTGGGCGTGGCGATTCTGGTGGGGCTGGACACGCAGAACCTGACGCCGGCGGCGGGTCTCGCCGTCGCCGCGGGTTTGTTGGCTGCCTTTTGTTATGGCCTGGCATCGACCTATGCCAAGCAGGCCAAAAGCGTCGACGGCTTTTCCAATGCCCATGGCAGCCTGTGGGCTTCGATCGTATTCATAGTGCCTGCAGCGCCTCTTTTTCCGCCGCTGCATGAGCCGTCGATGCTGGTCATCCTTGCCGTCCTGGGCGTCGGGGTCCTGTGCAGTGGACTTGCCTACCTGCTCTATTTCGACCTGATCGAAAAGGTGGGAGTTGGACCTGCGCTCAGCGTCGGCTTTCTCATTCCGGTCTTCGGTGTCCTGTGGGGGGCGCTGTTCCTGCGCGAGCATATCGGCGTCCAGACCGTACTTGGCGGGGCCATCGTGCTGGTCGGGACCGCGCTGATCACCGGCTTCGATCCACGCAGCCTGTTCCGCAAGCCTGTTACGGCATAATCACGACAAATGTCTTGAGCACCGGTTCTACGACTTTCCACGTGCCCTTGAATCCCGGCCGAAAGACGAAGTGCGCCCCTGCCGTCAGGTCCCAGGTGTCGCCGCCGTCCTCGGTGACGACCGCGTAGCCTTCGAGAATGGAGCAGTATTCCCATTCGTCGTAGGACACGCGCCATTCGCCGGGCGTCGATTTCCAATAGCCGGCAAAGGCCGTGTCGCCTGGCCGTGTCTCGACCGTCCACACCGTAAAGCGTGGATCGCCGTCGATGACGTTTGCAGGGTCGGGCGCGGAGTGCTCGGGCTCAGGCAGGGCTTGCGGATCGAACAGGACGAATTGGGACATACGAGCATTTCCAGATCAAGTGGACACCGGTTGATCGCGGGAAATGCGACCACGTAAATAACAGCATTTCCAGATCAAGTGGACACCGGTTGATCGCGGGAAATGCGACCACGCAAATAACAGCATTTCCAGATCAAGTGGACACCGGTTGATCGCGGGAAATGCGACCCGCAAAAAAAACGGCTTCCGTCAACCGCAACATACGAATTACGCATGCAAAACAAAACCCCTGACCGGGAGATCAGGGGTTTTGTTTTGCTGAAATGACCGGCGCCTATTTCGGGGCGAGGATCATGATCATCTGCTTGCCTTCCATCTTGGGCTCGTATTCGACCCGCGTGGTCGGCTCGAAGTCAGCCTTGACCTTTTGCAGCAGCTTCATGCCCAGTTCGGGGTGAGCCATTTCGCGGCCGCGGAAGCGGAGCGTCACCTTGACCTTGTCGCCGTCTTCGAAGAAGCGCGTCATGGCCTTGGCCTTCACCTCGTAATCGTGGATATCGATATTCGGGCGAAGCTTGATTTCCTTGATTTCGACGATCTTCTGCTTCTTGCGCGCTTCGGCCTTCTTCTTCTGCTCCTGGAAGCGGAATTTGCCGTAGTCGAGAATTTTGCAAACAGGGGGGTCGGCGGTAGGAGAGACCTCGACGAGGTCCAGGCCAGCTTCTTCTGCGGCTTCAAGTGCGGCGGAAGTCGGCATGATGCCTTGCTTTTCACCGTTATGGTCGATCAACAATACGCGCGGAACTTTGATTTCCTGGTTGATGCGGGGGCCGTCTTTGGGAGGCGGGGCTTGGATCGGGCGACGAATAGGTCGTTCTCCTGTGACTGTTGAAACGGTAATCGGATTCTGCGGCGGGATTATGAACCTGCCGGGGCTTCGGATCAATCCCTCAGTACGCGCAAAAGGTTAAATTTTGGGAGGTTTGTTGCCGCTCCGGCGCCGCGTGAGTTACGCAAACGTATGCGGCGGACCTTAGGGATGATACTTTCCAGACGCCAAGATAAGCAGCGCGCGGTAAACATCAAGGGTGCGGTCGCACATGACGTCGAGGCTGAACAGGTCACGGACGTGGGCGCGGCCCTTGACGCCCATATGGAACCGGTCGGGTTCGGGAAGCTCGATGGCGGCCTTCATGGCCGAGGCCCAGGCATCGGCATCGCCCGGTGTCACCAACCAGCCGGTCTCTCCGGGCAGCACCGTCTCCACCGTCGCGCCATGGGCTGAGGCCAGGGGCGGCCGGTGCATGGCCTGGGGCTCGACCGCCGTGCGGCCAAAGGCTTCGGGCTCTATCGACGGCGCCAGGGCATACTGGCACATGGCGTAGGCCGACGGCATGTCGGAGACATGGCCGACCAGCTTGACATGATCGCCCAGGCCATGCCCGTCGATCTGTTTGCGCAAGGTTTCGGTATAGTCGCTCCGGCCCTGGTCGTCGCCGGCCATCAGAATCAGAAAGTTGTCCGTGCCGTCGGATTTTAGCCGGGCGGCGGCGTCGATGATCAGCGCCTGCCCCTTCCATTTCGTCAGGCGCGCCGCCAGCAGGAAACGCACGCGATTGTCGTCCGGCGCAATCCCCCATTTTTCCTCAAGATCCATGACGCGGCGGACGTCGAACGCTTCCGGATCGAAGCGCTTCAGGTCGATGCCGCGCGGAATGGCAATAACGCGTTCGGGAAGGACGTTGTATGTCTTCAGGATGTGGGCGCGGGTGAATTCCGAATTGGCGATGGTCAGGTCGCCGCGTGTCATCTGGCTGTTGTACCAGCGCTTGAGGCCGGACCTGGCGTTATAGATGCCGGCATAGGTGCCGACGGAACGTACGGCGCATGCGCGGGCAGCCGCGAAACCCGCCAGAGCGGGCGCGCGCGAGCGGACATGGACGATATCGACGTGTTCGGACCGGATCAGGTCCTTGAGCGCCCTGAAGTTTTGCCACTGTACGAACGGGTTCTTGCTGTGGACGGGCATATTGACCACGGTCGCGCCCGCCTTTTTCAGCCTGTCTTCCAGCCGGCCGCCTTTCGAAACGACGATCGAGCGTCCGCCGGCCTTGATGACCGCGGCGCTGACGTCGACCGTCGTCTGCTCGACGCCGCCGGTATCGAGTTCCGGCACGATCTGCATGATGCAGGCTTTGAACGGTTCAGGCATAAGGACTTGTACAGTGCGGGACGGGCCGGTATTCAGGCTCAATGACCACGAACCTCCTTCCAGATCAAGAGCCCGCGTCCTTTCTGGAGACCAGCGGTGGCGACAGCATTGCCTGGCGTCGCGTAACGGGAGAGGGCCCCACCATCCTGTGGCTGGGCGGCTTCCTGTCGGACATGACCGGATCGAAGATCACGCGCCTCAGCGCCGAGGCACGGATGCGGGGATGGGATTTCCTGTGTTTCGATTATTTCGCCCACGGTGAGACCGGGGGAAACTTTGACGAAGCACGTGTCGGACGGTGGCGCGACAATGTGCTGGCGGTAGCGGACCAGTTGACGCAAGGCCCGCTGGTGGCGGTTGGTTCCAGCATGGGCGGGCATATGCTGTCCCTGCTGATCAAGGGGCGTCCGGATCGGGTAAGGGCTGCGGGCTTTCTGGCGCCGGCGGCCGATTTCGCCACGGCGCTTATGCTGCCCGCCCTGTCGCCGGAAGAAAAGCGGCAACTGGACGTGTCCGGAGTGCATATGATGCCGGGCTATGACCGGCCCGTGCCGCTCAGCCAGGCCTTCTTCGATGAAGCGCGGACGCATGAGGTCCTGAATGCGCCTATCGCGTTCGACGGCCCGGTGCGGATATTGCACGGCATGCAGGACGATCTGGTGCCATGGCAGCATGGCGTCAGACTGATGGAAACCCTGACCAGTCCCGACGCGCGCATGGAACTGATAAAGGACGGCGATCATCGTCTGTCGCGGCCGCAGGACCTCGACCGTTTGGTTGCAGTGGTGGCGGAGCTTAGGGACCTGGCTGCGAGGTAAGCATTTCCTTGCATATCCGATAGATTTGCGCCTTAATTCGGCTGCATGCCGGGCGCAGTTTGTCGCCTTCGGAGGTGGTGTTCATGCTTGCGTCGCGTCTTGTCCTCGTTTCGATCCTGCTGGCCCTGCCGGGTGTTGCCCTGGCGGAGGAAGAGGTCGTGAAAAGCAATCGCGCCGCCTTGCCGATTGCGACGGATGCGGCGAAACCCGAAGTCATTACGCTGACGCCTTCCGACACGAAGGCGCAGTTCATGGCGCGGCTGAACGAAGGTCCGCGCGCGGGCGGCCAGGAACGCATCGACTACGAATCGTGGGCCGGCGCTGAAGAGGATTACAAGAAGCGGCGCGTGCATGGTACGGCCAGTGTCAGCGTCGGCACGGGCGGTTACCGCAGCGCGTCGGTTTCGGCCATCATGCCGGTCGGTGACAATGGCTGGCTGGGCCTGGCCTACAGCCAGACCGATTTCGGCGAAAACGGCGTCTATCCGTATATGTATGATGACTACGGGTATGGCTATGGCGCGGACTATGGCTACGGATACGGTCGTGGTTATGGACGCTATGGTCGTGGTGCGGGGGGCGGGACGTCGCAGTCCTTTGCCCTGTCGTTCGGGACGAACAGCACGGGCGAAGACGCTTCCGGCTGTCCAACAGCCTTTCGTGAGCGCTATGACGATCCGGTCTTCAGCGCGCGTGCCGACCGCCGCTGCGCCACCTCGGCCCGCGGCCCGCACGACTAACCTGTACGGAAATCCGAGATTAAGCGGTTAAGGTTTTTGCGCAGAGTCCTGGTCTTAAGACGGTCCACAGATTACGCAGATTAGCACAGATTATTCGTACGCGTTGATACAACCGTGCGCAATAACGCCGTGAAATGACAGCGCTTTGCGCTGTAGAGTTAGTCATTGATTGCGCACCGAACCGCCCAGCTGCACGAATAATCTGTGCTAATCTGCGAAATCTGTGGACCAGCTTAACGACATCGCCGCGCAATGACATCGAGCCGTTCTGGTCCCTGATTCGTGCCTCGTCCGCGTGCTTGGTAGCGCGAGGCTTTTAGAGCTTACCGTGGTTAGCCCTTCTTGATTAAGGCCTTCAGCCCTTCCCGGTAGGTCGGATATTGTAACCGCCATCCCAGCACGGCCTTGGCGCGGGCATTGGCGACGCGTTTGTTGTCGTTATAGAAGCGTCGCGTGGCGGGGCTAAGCGAGGGATCATCCCAGGCAATCGCCGCAGGCAGGGGCAGGCCGGTCAGTTCCGCCGCATGGATCAGGACCGCTTCGGCGGAAGCCGGTTCGTCGTCGCAGAGATTGAAGATGTCGCGCGTCCGGTGCTCGAAGCTGGCCAGAAGCGCCGTGGCGCAGTCGTCATGGTGCAGGCGGGAGAAGACGTGGTCGGGCTTATGGATGCGCCTTGCCGTACCTTCGCGCAGTTTTTCGATGACGTTGCGCCCTGGTCCGTATAGCCCGGGCAGGCGGAAGAGATTCGCGCCACGGCCCAGCCACTGCGTCTCGGCCAGGACGCGTCGCCGGCCTTCGGTCGATGAGGGGGTCGGCGTGTCGTCCTCAAAGGCCCAGCCGCCATTGCGGTCGCCATAAACGCCTGTGGTTGACAGATAGCCGATCCACTTGTCCCTAAGCGGCATGCAGCCAATCGCAGCAAAGGCCGGACAGCCCGTATCGTCGGGCGCGGGCGTGATCAGAATGCCGTCGCAGGCCGCAACTGCGGCTTCCAGTGCTGCCGGATTGGAAATGACGACGGTGCCGACGCCTGTGGCTTCCAGTTCAGCCCCGCGATCCGGCGTGCGGACCGTCGCGACGACGTGATGCCCGGCTGCGCGTACGGCGTCGGCAAACGCCTTGCCGATAAAGCCGTAACCGTAGATCAGTACCGACGTCACTGGGCCGCGGCAGACGCCGACGCGGCTTCGGCCGCTTCCCTGGCGCGCGCTTCTTCCTTTTCCTTGGCTTCACGGGCAAGGCGGGCGTCGCGCTCACGCACCATGCGGTAATAGTCGGGCAGCTCGATGGCATGGCCGAACGGCTTCGGCGACGGCGCTCCCAGACCCTGCGGCCACACCAGGCTAAGCGCGATCAGCACGATGGCGATCACGGCGGCGGCGGGATAGAAGATCTTGTCTGGCAGCATGGGCATCTTATAGGCGGATTATGCATCGCGTTCCAGAACATTGTGTACCGCCACAATTTCGTCCGCCTTCCCCTTGTGTAACCCAAATGTCACACTATATCCGGACGGTCCAGTGCCCGCCCGGTCGCTTGCCTTAAGGACCGAAGGGGCTTATCCGCCGTCAGGGGAGCCAGAAATGAACATCGAAAAATATTCCGAGAAAACCCAAAAGGTTATCCAGAGCGCGCAGGGTATAGCGCAAGCCGGCAGCCACCAGTATTTCATGCCGCAGCATGTCCTCAAGGCTCTTGTCGAGGACAAGGACGCTCTTGCGCCACGCCTGATATCGCTGGCCGGCGGCAACGCCGACGCATTTACGGGTGCGGTCGATGTGTCACTGTCAAAGCTGCCGCAGGTTTCCGGCGCTGCCCAGCTCTACATGCACAATGACACGGCGCGCCTGTTCAACGAAGCCGAGACCGAAGCGCAAAAGGCCGGTGACAGTTTCGTCACCGCCGACCGCCTCCTTCTGTCCGCGCTTGGCGGCAAGGAATCCGAGCCGTTGCTGAAGGCCGCGGGCATTTCGCTGAAAGCTTTGAAAGACGCAGTCGCCAATTTCCGCAAAGGCAAGACCGCCGACAGCGCCACGGCCGAAAACGGTTTCGATGCGCTCAAGAAATATGCGCGCGACCTGACCCAGGCAGCGCTCGACGGCAAGATAGACCCGGTCATCGGCCGCGACGAAGAGATCCGCCGTACCATCCAGGTCCTGGCGCGCCGCACCAAGAACAACCCTGTCCTGATCGGTGAACCCGGCGTCGGCAAGACCGCCATCGTCGAAGGCCTGGCCCAGCGCATCATCAATGGCGATGTGCCCGAAAGCCTGAAGGACAAGAAGCTTCTGTCGCTCGACATGGGGGCCCTGATCGCCGGCGCCAAGTACCGCGGTGAATTCGAAGAGCGGCTGAAGGCCGTGCTGAATGAAGTGACGGCGGCCGAAGGCGAGATCGTCCTGTTCATCGATGAGATGCATACCTTGGTCGGCGCCGGTAAATCGGACGGCGCCATGGATGCGTCGAACCTTTTGAAGCCGGCCCTGGCGCGTGGTGAGCTGCACTGCGTCGGCGCGACCACACTCGATGAATACCGCAAGCACGTCGAAAAGGACGCGGCCCTGGCAAGGCGCTTCCAGCCGGTCTTCGTCACCGAGCCGACGGTCGAGGACACCATCTCGATCCTGCGCGGCCTGAAGGAAAAGTACGAGGTCCACCACGGGGTGCGCATCTCGGACTCGGCCATCGTGTCGGCGGCGACCCTGTCGAACCGCTATATCCAGGACCGCTTTTTGCCCGACAAGGCGATCGACCTGATCGACGAAGCCGCGTCGCGCGTCCGCATGGCCGTGGATTCGAAGCCGGAAGAGCTCGATGAACTCGACCGCCGTATCGTCCAGTTGAAGATCGAGCGCGAGGCGCTGAACAAGGAGACTGACCCGGGCTCAAAAGCGCGTTTGGAAAAGCTGGCCAATGAACTCGAAGACCTGGAAGGCCGCTCGCTCGGCCTGACCCAGCGCTGGAAGGCCGAAAAGGACAAGGTCGGTTCCGCCGCCCGTGCCCGCGAAGCCCTGGACCGGGCCCGTGTCGAACTGGCCAACAGCCAGCGCGCCGGTGACCTGCAAAAGGCGTCTGAAATCCTCTATGGCCGCATCCCGCAGCTGGAAAAGCAGCTTCAGGAGGCCGAGAACGCGCCTCAGGACGCGCCGCTGACGCCGGAGGTGGTCGACGCCCAGCAGATCGCGGCGGTGGTGTCCCGCTGGACGGGGGTGCCGGTCGACAAGATGCTGGAAGGCGAGCGCGAAAAGCTGCTGCGCATGGAAGACGACCTGCGCAAGCGCGTCGTCGGCCAGGACGAAGCCCTGACCGCTGTCTCCGATGCCGTCCGCCGGGCCCGCGCCGGTCTGAAGGACCCGAACCGGCCGATCGGCTCGTTCCTGTTCCTGGGCCCAACGGGTGTCGGCAAGACCGAACTGAACAAGGCCTTGGCCGAATTCCTGTTCGACGACGACACGGCCATCACTCGGCTCGACATGTCGGAATATATGGAGAAGCATTCCGTATCCAGAATGATCGGCGCGCCTCCGGGCTATGTCGGTTATGACGAAGGCGGGGCGCTGACGGAGGCTGTGCGCAGACGCCCGTATCAGGTGGTGCTGTTCGACGAGGTCGAGAAGGCGCACCCGGACGTGTTCAACATCCTGCTTCAGGTGCTGGACGACGGACGGCTGACGGACGGGCAGGGGCGCGTGGTCGACTTCCGCAACACCCTGATCGTCATGACCTCGAACCTCGGTTCCGAAGTTCTGGTCAATATGGATGAGCATGCGTCGGTCGAAACCGTCCGGCCGCTGGTTCTGGATGTGGTGCGCAAGCACTTCCGGCCGGAATTTCTCAACCGGATCGACGAGATGATCCTGTTCCATCGCCTGGACAAGGCGCACATGCACGACATCGTCCGCATCCAGCTGAAAGGCCTGGAGAAGCTGATGTCGGATCGGGAAATGACGCTGAGCATCGACGATGCGGCGCTAAATTTCCTGGCGGACAAGGGCTTCGACCCGGCCTATGGCGCGCGGCCGCTCAAGCGCGTGGTGCAGAAAGAGTTGGTCGACGGGATCGCCAGGCAGATCCTGGCTGGTGAAGTGACTGATGGTGATGTCATCCATGTCGGCTTCGATGGCGAGAAATTGAAGATTGGCAAGCCGACGATGAACTAAATAAGCGGGCGTGGGGTCGCAGACTCCACGCCATTGTCATTTAGTCAATACGGTTCGACGCGATCTGTCCGCACAGCCATTGCAGGCCGGCCAGGTGCTGCTGGTCGTGGCTGCACAGGTAATGGACCAGACCGCGCAAGGTGGTGTGGCCGTAGTCCTCGAACTCGGCCGGGCGCGACCATTGCGACAGAGAGATCGTGCCAAGCACTTCCAGTGTTTCTTCGCGCGCGGTGCGGATGGCCCTGAGCACATCCGGCGCATGCGCTTCGGCATAGGCGCGTTCGATGCGCAGACGCTCGCTATCGACGCCTGGAAGGAAGGGATTATCCTCCTTCAGCGTCCGTACCAGGCGCACATGATAGCCCTCGATCTCGATATCGCGGATATGGCAGAGCTGTTCCAGCGCGGAGAAATGCTCGCTGGGGCAGGTCGCCCACGAGGGCGGGGTCCACAACTGATAGCCGTCAGGGATGGCTGCGTAATGGGCTTCGAGCTGGTCCGGAAACGCAGCCAGGGCTTGTAAGGTGGCTGCGTCCATGGCTCTTAGTCCCTCAGCAGTTCATTGATACCGGTCTTCGACCGTGTCCTGGCGTCGACGCGCTTGACGATGACGGCGCAGTAGAGTGACGGGCCGCCCTTCGGATCGGGCAGCGAACCCGGTACCACGACGCTGTAGGCCGGGACGCGCCCCATGAAGATTTCGCCCGTGGCGCGGTCGACGATCTTGGTCGATTGACCGAGATAGACGCCCATGCTGAGCACCGAACCCTGTTCGACGATGACGCCTTCGGCGACTTCGGAACGCGCACCGATGAAGCAGTCGTCCTCGATGATGGTCGGCGTGGCCTGCAGGGGCTCAAGCACGCCGCCGATGCCGACGCCGCCGGACAGGTGGACGTTCTTGCCGATCTGGGCGCAGGAGCCG
>CBIHPL010000016.1:0-15731 GCA_966212005.1 uncultured Asticcacaulis sp. | reverse complement strand
CTTGCCGCCGGTCGCCGCCGTGATTTCCGCCTGGCTGCCGAAAATCGGTTCGTAGGCCTTGAGGATGTCGCCATTGTAGAAGACCAGGCCCATGACCATGGCGACCAGCTGTCCGAGACCGATCAGCGTGCCGGTGATGGTGATGATCAGGCCGAACGGCAGGGTCCACGCCCCTATGCGATTGTGCAGGTCTGCCTTGGTCAGGTGGCCCTGTTTGCGCACACGGAAGGCGAAGGCGTCGCGGAACATCCGGGGGTGCGACAGGGCGCCGCCGATCAGGAGCGCCATCATGCCGACGCCGAACAGGCAGACGATAATCATGCCGAAGCTTTCCGGCAGGTGCATGTAATAGTGCAGTTCGGTCAGGAAATGTGTCAGGTCGTGGCTGGCCGGCCCGACATAACTTCCATTCTGGTCGTAGGCGCGCGCTTCGTGGCCGTAACCGACGACCAGACGCGGCATTTCGGCACTTGGAACGGTAACATAAAGGTCGGTATCCAGAGGCCCGCGATGCGTGTCGGCCAGCATGACGGCGCGCGTATCGGCCGTGGCGCGTGCCAGGGCTTCAGGCGTAGCGGCCGTGAACTCCGGCACGTTCGGACGCTCCCAGCGCTCGAACTCGACATAATAGACGCCAACCCAGCCCGAAAGACAGATCAGGTAGAGGATGGCACACAGGCTGAGACCCAGCATCTTGTGGCCGCTCAGGACGCGGCGGACGAATGGGGCGGGGACCTTGGGCCAGATGGTCATTGCGAGAGGACTCCGGCGACGAGAGGAATGCCGACCACGGCGGATACGACGGCGGTGCCGGCGGAAATCAGGCCCAGGGCGCGCCATGGACGCCGGGCGCTGAGAGAGACGACAAGGGCAGCGGCCGAAGCGACCGAAAACGAGAAGACGGCCCAGGCATAACGCGTGGCCGGATGGCCGGGCATGTACTCCCACGCCAGCATGGCCGTCGCCATGCCGATGGCCGGGGCCAGCACCAGGCAGGACAGCAGCCGGGCCGCAATCCGCGTAGCCCGCCTTTCGCCGAGCTGATCCGGAAGGTCGGGCGTCTCGCGCTGGCGCCGCTGTTTCTCCGGTCTGGCGGGGCTCTCCGGCGATCTGAGGGCCTGCCAGGCGATCAGCGCCAGCGGCAGGCTCATGGCGATCAGGAATCCGAACGGCAGGCCGTAGTCGGGCTTATAGGCGGTCATCCACAACGCGGCGGAGCCCAGCATAGCCGTCCAGGCAGCCGGCACGGCATGGGGCATGACAGCCCCGGGCAAGCCGCGGCCCAGCCATCTAAGGTATAATAGTGCAATCGCACCGGCGATCAGAGCGATTGCAGCGAGGGTCATGGCGGCCGTAATCATGGCGTTCCGATACCAGTCGGAACTGCCCGTGTAAATATATAATGCGAAGCATTCGCATTATATCGACTTATGGATTCAGAGCGGGAGGCTCAGGCCTCCGACGCGTCGGTCGAGAAAATCTGCCGCCGGCGCGCGGTCCAGGCGCTCAGGCCGCCAATGGCGATCAGCGGCGCTGACAATAGCCATATCGGTATCGCCACAGCATAGGCCACTATCAGCCAGACTCCCTTTGGTTTTCGATTGCCGCCACAACTGACCATGGTACGCCCTCACCCCATTCAGCCACGAAGGTGAAATAACACCGATATACGGTTAATATACGGTTACCGATAGCGTGTTGATAGGACAGGCCAATTGGTTTTCAGCGCAACGATGGTCAGATTTTTTGTACAATTGGTCAGTCCAATATTGATAGGTCCGCTGCGGTACGATAAAGGTCGGACGACAAGATCGACTGTGCGGCCATGCTGCAGCCAAGAGACCGGGATAGACCTACATGAAGATCATCGACGCCAGAGTTATCGTTACATGTCCGGGGCGGAACTTCGTCACGCTCAAGATCATTACGGACGAAGGCGTCTACGGTATCGGCGATGCAACCCTGAACGGCCGTGAGCTGTCGGTCGTCTCCTACCTGCAGGATCACGTCATTCCCTGCCTGATCGGCCGTGACCCGCACCAGATCGAAGACATCTGGCAGTACCTTTACCGTGGCGCCTACTGGCGCCGGGGTCCCGTGACCATGACCGCCGTCGCCGCCGTCGATATGGCGCTGTGGGACATCAAGGGCAAGGTCGCGAACCTTCCTGTCTATCAGCTGCTGGGCGGCCGTTGCCGCACCGGTGTCATGGTTTATGGCCACGCCAACGGCACCTCGATCGAGGATACGATCGACGTCGCCCTGAGCTACAAGGAGATGGGCTACAAGGCCATCCGCCTGCAATGCGGCGTGCCCGGCCTGGCATCGACCTACGGCGTCTCGAAGGACAAGATGTTCTACGAGCCGGCGGACGCCGACCTGCCGACCGAAAACGTCTGGTCGACCGAAGCCTATATGCGCGTCGTGCCGGAACTGTTCAAGGCGGCGCGCGATGCGCTGGGCGAGCAGGTCCATCTGCTGCACGACGTCCATCACCGCCTGACGCCGATCGAGGCCGGCCGCCTGGGCCGCGACCTGGAGCCCTATCGTCCGTTCTGGATGGAGGATGCCGTCGTCGCGGAAAACCAGGACAATTTCCGCCTGATCCGCGAACACACGACGACGCCGCTCGCGGTCGGCGAAATCTTCTCGTCGATCTGGGACGCCAAGGACCTGATCCAGAATCAGCTGATCGACTATATCCGCGCCACCGTCGTCCACGCCGGCGGCATCAGCCACCTTAAAAAGCTGGCGGCGTTTGCCGACGTCTACAATGTCCGCACCGGCTGCCACGGCGCCACCGATCTGTCGCCGGTGTGCATGGCCGCGGCCCTGCACTTCGACATCTCGATCCCGAACTTCGGCGTCCAGGAATATATGCGCCACACCCAGGAAACCGACGCGGTCTTCCCGCACGGCTACAGCTTCGACAATGGCTATCTGATGGTGCCGGAAGCGCCGGGCCTTGGCGTCGATATCGACGAAGAGCTGGCGGCGAAATATCCGTATCAGCGCGCCTACCTGCCGGTGAACCGCCTGCAGGACGGCACCCTTTTCAACTGGTAATCGCTACACCGCCTAATCCAGCGTCGACCGGTAGCGCATCATGGCGACGCCGGTCGCAACCGTTATGAAGATCAGGATCGGCCAGACGTTCGGCCACATCGCGGTCCAGTCGGCACCTTTCAGCATCACGCCACGCACGATCCTCAGGAAATGGGTCAGAGGAAAGATCTGGCCCAGGCCTTGCGCCCAGTCCGGCATGCCGCGGAACGGGAACATGAAACCCGACAGCAGGAGCGACGGCAGGAAGAAGAAAAAGGTCATCTGCATGGCCTGCATCTGGGAGCGGGCTATGGTCGAGAATGTAAAGCCGACGGCCAGGTTGGCCAGGATGAACAGGGCGACGCCGAGGCTGAGAAGCCACGGATCGCCGACAAAGGGCACATCGAACAGAGATACTGCCGCCGTCAGCACGATGCCGGTCTGGATCAGGCCGACCCCGACATAAGGCACGATCTTGCCGACCATGACCTCCCACGGCCGCGCCGGCATGGCCAGAAGGTTTTCCATGTTGCCGCGTTCGGTTTCCCGCGTCATGGCGATCGAAGTGATCATGATCATCGTCATGGTCAGGATGACGCCAAGAAGTCCCGGCACGATATTGTACTGTGAAATGCCTTCGGGGTTGTACATGCGGTGGACGACGATCTCCATCGGTGGCGGACCCTGGGCCAGCCGTGCCCACGGCCCGGTCAGGTCGCGCTTCAGCGCCGACTGGGCGATCTGCTGAATCTGGCCAACCGCATTCGACGCCGCCGATGGATCGGACGCGTCGGCTTCGATCAGCAACTGCGGCCGGTCGCCGCGCAGGAAGGCGCGGGTAAAGCCTGCCGGGACGGTAATGACGAAGGCGACATCGCCGCTTTGCAATTTCGCTGTCGCCACATCAGCACTGGTCGTACGGCCGGTAATGTCGAAATAGCTCGAATTCTCAAGCCCCATGCTCAGCGAGCGTACGACGGCGCTGTCGTCTTCGAGATAGAGAAGGGTCGGCAGGTGGCGCGGATCGGAATTGATGGCGAAGCCGAACAGGGTCAGCTGCATCACCGGCACCATGATCATCATGCCAAAGGTCAGCCGGTCCCTTCGCATCTGGATGAATTCCTTGGTCAGGATGGCGAGTATCCGCCGCACGGGATCCCACATCACGCCACCGCCTTGTCCTGGGCCTGGCCCATCAGATGGATGAAGACGTCCTCGAGGTTTGGCCGTTCCTGCCGCCAGGCAATGCCGGGCCGGGTGCCGATCGTCGCCACCAGCTGCCTCAAGCGTTCAAGGTCGCTGCCCGACAGATGCAGCGCATTGCCGAAATAGGCGACATGGTCGGCGCCGGGCTGGCCGCGCAGGGACTCCATCAGCTCACGTACGCCCTGGCCTTCGGCGATGAAGGTGTAAAGTCCGCTGTGGACAATGATGTCCTCGACGCGGCCCTGGGCCATCAGCTGGCCATAGGCGATATAGACGATCTGGTCGCAGCGTTCGGCTTCGTCCATGTAGTGGGTCGAGACCAGCACGGTCAGGCCCTGCGCCGACAGGCGGTGGATCTGGTCCCAGAAGTCGCGCCGCGCCTGTGGATCGACCCCGGCGGTCGGCTCATCCAGCATCAGCATCTTCGGATTGTGCAGGGTGCAGGCGGCCAGGGCCAGCCGCTGCTTCCAGCCGCCCGACAGCGTGCCGGCCAGCTGCTTCTGCCGCGTCGTCAGGCCGAGCGTCTCCAGCGCCTGATCGATAACCTGGCGTTGGTGCGGAATGCCGTAGAGATTGGCGACGAACTCCAGGTTTTCGCGGATCGACAGGTCTTCCCAATAGGAAAACTTCTGAGTCATGTAGCCGACCTGGCGCTTGATCTCGCGTGACTGCTTCAGGATGTCGTAGCCGAGGCAGGTGCCCTGGCCGTGGTCGGGTTTGAGCAGGCCGCACAGCATGCGGATGGTGGTGGTCTTGCCTGAGCCGTTGGGGCCTAAGACGCCCCACACCTGTCCGCCTGGCATGGCGATGTCGACATGATCGACGGCGACGCGTTTGCCGAAGGTCTTGGTCAGGCCGCGCACGTCGATGGCGAGGTTGGAGGAGGTTTCAGACATATTGACCACCTTCGCCCTCCCCATTTATGGGGTAAGCGCAGCGAAAGTATAGCTTTCGCAAGCGCAGGGACCGCCGAAGGCGGTGGGCGGGGCTAAAGATGGTTGGTTGAGATAGCGGCGCAAAGAATTCAGCCTTGATGGCTTGTGGAGTCGATAGAAAGCCCCGCCCACCATTCGCTCCGCTCATGGTCCCCCCTCCCCGTAAACAGGGAGGGCAAAAAGTACCCAGAGCTGTCATTGTTTGGAGCATCATCTCACAACCCCACATCCACGGGCTGGCCGGCGCGTAAGGATTCGGGTTTCGCAGGCGTCGCCTCGATCAGGAAGATCAGCTTCTGGCGCTCCTTGACGGAATAGATGACCGGCGGGGTGAATTCGGCCTGAGGCGAAATATAGCGCACCTTGGCGGTCAGCCCCGTGGCGCAACCATCGCAGTTCACGTGCACAACCTTGCCGACCGCAAACTTCGCCAGCTCAGATTGCGGCACGTAAAACCGAACGAACTGGCGGCCCTTGGGCAGGACAGTCAGCACCGGCGTGCCAAGTGCCACGAACTCACCCGGTTCATGCAGGCGCTCCTCGACCCGGCCTTCCAGACGCGCGCGGACATTGCGGTCGTCGACCGACCATGCGGCTTGCGCGGCATCGGCGGTCGCAGCTGCGGCCTGGGCAAGGGCGGCCCGTTGTTGATCGGCGCGCGCCGATTGCCTGAGATCAGCGATCTGCCGGTCGATGCCCGCCACCGCCGCCTGGGCCGACTTGGTCGCCGCGCGTAACGTATCCATTTGCGCTGCCGAGACAAACCCCTTGGGCTCAAGCTGGGCGTAACGCGCCTCGTTCGACCGCGCCAGTTCGGCCTGCGCCACCGCCTGCCGGCGTTGTTCCAGCAAGGGCGCGATATCGGCCTCGCGCGCACCCTTGCCGAGATCGGCAGCCGTCGCTTGCGCTGCCGCGGCGCGTTGTTCGGCGCCTTGCAGGACGTGTGCGGCCTGGGTAGCGTCGAGCGTGAATAGCGCCTGATCGGGTTTCACCACATCGCCGCGATCGACCGCCACGGCCGTCAGCCAGCCGGACTGGGGCGCGGCAATCACGGCGGCTTGCGCTTCGACATAGCCGCTGTAGCTGTCGGCCGGTTTCTGCGAACAGGCGGACAGCATCAATAGGCCGGCGAAGGTGAGCTTACGGAGCGCCATCGGCGTTGCCTCCTCTATGGTTGAGGCCGCGCAGAAAGACCTGCACGTGCGCCTTCAGATAGGGTGCGGGCGGGAAGGGGATCTCCTCGACCTTGCCGAAGACCAGCGACCACATCAACGCCTTGAGGATGGGGGCAATGGCCAGGTGCGCCGCCATTTCAGCCGTCACACCGGAAATCTCGCCGCGTTTGAGCGCGCGTTCGAACAGGTCGGTCAGGGCTGCCAGCATCTTGCCGACGACTTCGCGGCGATAAAAAGCGGCCAGTTCCGGAAAGCGTCCGGCTTCGGCGATCAAGAGCTTGGGGTAGATGGGCAACTTGCCCGCTTCGATCGCCGCCGCCGCCATTTCGGCGACACGCATCAGGGCGGGTTCCAGCGGCCCGTCATATCCCTTCATGAACACCGAGGCGACCTCGACGCGCGGGGCGATGTCACGCCGGACCAAGGCTTCGAACAGGGCCGGCTTGGTGGGGTAGTAGAGATAGACCGTGCCCTTGGATACGCGGGCGCGGCGGGCAATATCCTCGACGCGCGCGCCTTCGAAGCCATGCTCGGAAAATTCGGCAAGCGCCGCGTCGAGAATGTCCGCCTGGCGGACTTCGGCAGTAGCGCGGCGAGGGCGAGGTTTGAACTGGGGCTGGGTCATCTTCATATTCAGTACTGACTGGTCAGTACTGAATATCACGTATCAGCGTTCTTGCAAGCTGAAAGTTGGCGCAATTGGGAGAAGGGCTTTAGGCGTAGGCCATCACATCGATGATGATGTTCATCAGGGCCTGGGGCGTGAAGGGTTTTGCAATCTCGGCGTCGGCTCCGGCGCGCACGGCGGCGGACGTTGCGCGTTCCGACGTCAGGCGTTCGTTAAGGCCGGCCGACATGGCGACGACTTTCACCTTGGGCCAGACGGCCTTGATGCGCTTGATGCCTTCCAGCCCGCCCATGCCGGGCATGAAGATGTCCGACAGGATGAGATCGACGTGAGCGATGTCGATATTGGCCAGGGCCTCTTCCATCGACTGGGCGGTCGAGACGCGATAGCCGTTATCGCTCAGAATCTGGGCCGTGAGGTGCATGACCACGGTGCTGTCGTCGATGACCAGGGCGTGATTGCGCTTGCGGCCTTCGGTCGTCGCCTCGAACGCCGAGTGGGCGATGGCGCGCAGCTGCTTGCGCGAAAACGGCTTGCGCATGACGAAGTCGACTTTTGAACGCCGCGCCAGGTTCAGCGTGTCGTCGATCGCTTCCTGGCGGCTGCCGGCGGTCATGACGACGATGGTGGCGTCAAGCGCCAGGTCGCGGATCTGCGCCAGATGGCTGAGGCTGTTGTCTTCGCCCAGGAAGATATCGACGAAGATCAGCGCCGGGCGGTGGCGAACCAGCAGGTTGAGGCCGTCCTGCAAGGTTTTGGCAGTGACATAGGTCCAGTCCTCGCCTTCCAGCATGCGGCCGATGATGGTCGCCTGTGTCTGGCTGTCCTCGATGATAAGCGCCAAGCCGTCAGCCATTTTAGTCCTGCGAATTCAATTTTGTGATTTGCAGGGACCATAGGCGGGAAAGGTTAACAGACCGGATGCAAAGCTTTGCACGGATCAGTCGCGCGCACCTGTCGGGTTGAGGATATCAGGCGGGTAGGTGCCGTGACCTTCGATGACGAGGCCGTCCTTGAATTTCAGCACCTCGCTGACGCGGACGCCCTTTTGATTGGTGTAGAGGATCACGATATGATCGACGCCGGCAAAGACCTGCTCGACCGTAAAGTGCAGGTCGGGCACGGCGGCAATGCCCTTGGTCCAGTAGGCGCGGATCGCGGGCTTTCCGTGCACGCGGCCGCTATCGCCCATGCCGATGCGCGCGGCGAACGGCGAAGTGAAGGTGGCGTCCTCATGAAAGTGCGCCAGGACGCGCTCGATATCGTGCGCGTTCCAGGCAGCTGCCCAGTCAGTGGCAAAGGCAATGGGGTTTGTGTGCATCGACCTAACTTTAATCTAATTCTCCTCTCCCCATGCAAAGGGGAGAGGACAGGCGCGCAGCGCCAAGGTGAGGGGTAAAACCCCCAGCAGATACGCGCGCCACACCCACAGTATGACCCCTCATCCGGCGAGGCTGGGGAGAAGGGAAGTATCAGTGCGATAGAGGGAATTCCCTTACTACTTCGGCAGGACTTGCTCCCCGGTCACCGAAACCTGCGCCGATACCGTCTTGGCGTGACCGGGCTGGCCGCCGCCGAGGTGGAGCGTATATGCACCTGGCACCACCTTGCGCACGCCCTTGTCGTCGACCTGCGACAGGGCGCGGGCGTCGAGATCAAGCGTGACGGCCTTGCTTTCGCCGGCCTTCAGATGGACGCGCGCAAAGCCGGCCAGTGTATGATTGGCGGCATCACCGGGCTTCCTGACGTAAAGCTGCACCACCTCGTCGCTGTCGCGTTTGCCGGTATTGATGACATTGACCGTTGCCTTCACGCTGTCGCCTGCCTTAATCGCGGCCGCAGAAACAGTCGGCTTGTCATAGGCAAAGGTCGTGTAGCTGAGGCCGTGGCCGAAGGGATAAAGCACTTCGCCCTTGAAGTAGCGATAGGTCCGGCCCTTCATGCTGTAGTCTGAAAACGCCGGCAGGTCCGACGCCGACTTGTAGAAGGTGACCGGCAGACGGCCGGCCGGGCTGACATCGCCGGCCAGGGCCTGGGCCACCGCCGTGCCGCCATCGGCGCCGGGATACCAGGCCTCGACAATGGCCGGGATGTTCTTGTCGGCCCAGTTGACCGACAGGGCGCTGCCGTTCATCAGCACCAGGACGGTCGGCTTGCCCACGGCATGGACGCGTTCGAGCAGCTTCTGCTGCGGCGCGGGCAGGTCCAGGCTGGTGCGGTCGCCGCCGGCAAAACCCGCCGCCTCGACCTTCATCTCCTCGCCTTCGATGCGCGCCGACAGGCCGCCGACAAAGATCGTGACGTCGGCCTGCTTCGCTGCTGCAACGGCGTCGTCGCCATTCTGGCTGGGCGTGCTCCAGACCAGCTTCTGGTCGCCGGTGGCGTCGCGCTGGAAGGCTTCGACGCGGATCGGATACTTTTTCCCGGCTTCGAGCGTGATCTTGCCGGACGCGATCGACGGCGCGTCGCCGACGCCCCATTCGTCGACGATCAGCTTGTCGCCGACCCAGATCTTGTAGCCGTTCTCGGACGCATAGCGGAAGCGGTACTCGCCGCTTTCGGGCGCAGTGATGACGCCGGTCCAGCGCGCGGACGCGTTCATGTCCACGGCGGTCCAGGCAGCCGTTGCATTGGGCTCGACAGAGGTCTTGGCGGTGCCCGAGAACTGCGGTCCGCTGAAGCGCTCGGCCTTAAGCCCCTTGGTCTTGCCGCCCATGTCGGTGCTCAGGGCCGCGTCCGGCACCGGCACTTCGGATGGGCCGACCAGGCCGGTGCCTTCGGCGTAGAGGATTTTCGCATTGGGGAAGCGCGCGCGAATGCCGTCGAGCACGGTCACAGGCTTTGACGGGCGGCCATAATAGTTGCCGACCAGGGCGTCGTAGCTGTCGGCATTGGGGCCGATGACGGCGATGGTTTTCGCCGTGGCGGCCAGCGGCAAGACATTGCCGTCGTTTTTCAGCAGCACGAGCGAATCGCTGGCCATCTTTACGGCCAGGGCGTGGTGCTCGGGCGTATCGTAATCCTTGGCGGTAATGGTCGGGAAGACGGCCGACGGGGCATCGAACATGCCCAGTTTGATACGCGCGGTGAACAGGCGTTCCAGTGCCTGGTCGACCGTGGCCTGCGTCATCAGGCCGGACTTCACCGCCGTGACGATGTTTTCCGGCTCGGTCGTCATGTTGTTGCGGTAGTCGCCGCAGATCAGGTCCATGCCTGCCGTGAAGCCCGCCGCCACGCCTTCGGGCGCGGTCTTTTTATAATGCAGGCTGTCTTCGCGGTAGATGTTGGCGGCGGCGCCGCAGTCCGACACGACATAGCCCTTGAAGCCCCAGTCGCGGCGCAGCTTTTCTTCCATCAGGAATTCGCTGGCGCAGCCGGGCACGCCGTTCACCGCATTATAGACGCACATGATCGACTGGACCTTGCCCTCCGTGACCGTGGCGCGGAAGGCCGGAAGATAGGTGTCTTCCAGGTCGTAGGCGGATGGATAGACATCTTCCTTGTGGCGGTTGGATTCCGGGCCCGAATGGACGGCGAAGTGTTTCGACGTGGCGATCGTCTTGAAATATTTCGGGTCTGCGCCCTGCAGGCCCTTGATATAGGCGATGCCGATGCGCCCGGTCAGATAGGGGTCTTCGCCATAGGTTTCCTGGCCACGTCCCCAGCGCGGATCGCGGAAGATGTTGATGTTCGGCGACCAGACGGTCAGGCCGCGATAAAAGTCGGTGCCGCCATTGGGATGGACGCGCTCGACATATTTGGCGCGGAATTCGGTCGAAACCGTATCGCCGACCTCCTGCATCAAGGGCGTGTTCCACGATGCCGCCATGCCGATGGCTTGCGGAAAGACAGTGGCGATACCGGCGCGGGCGACGCCATGCAGGCCTTCGTTCCACCAGTTGTATTCCGGCACGCCCAGACGCGGGATAGCCGGGGCCGTATGGCCCAGCTGATGCGACTTCTCTTCCAGGGTCATGCGTGCGACCAGGTCCCTGGCGCGTTGTTCCGGGCTCAGGGTCGTGTTGCGATAGGGCAGGGCGGCGATCTCGGCCGGCACCGGCGCTATGGTATCGGCAAAGGCCAGCGGTGCGGCCAGGCAGATGGCGGCAATCGACGCGGTCGCCAGCAGGCGCGCGAAAGCGAAAGAACGGAACATTGGTGTTTCTCCTGATAGTGCGCCTCGGGCGAGCGCTTGATGGTAGCGGTATCACTATCAATGGTAAAACGCCAGAGCATTTGAGGGTCAGACCATTGTGCTGCGGCTATTTTCCCTCTTCCGTCACGGCGCAAGCCGTGGGCATTTGCGGAGCAAATGACGGAAGGGACTTCAGGCGGAGTTCAACACCCAACCAGAGTTATCGAACCCTACCCGAACAGAAACGCCGTCGTGTCGTAGGCGATCTTCTGCAGTTCCTCGCGGCCGGCGCCGGCACGGGCGCGGACGAGCAGGTTCGACGTCAGGCCGCTGATCATCTGGGTCAGGACCATCGGATCGGCATTGCTGCGCAGGAAGCCCTTTTCGCGCGCCTTGGTGAAAAAGGCCTCGAAGCGGCGGTCGAAACTTTCGATCGTGCCTTGCAGCATTTCCAGGATCGACTCGTGCTGGGGGGCTTCATTCAGCGCCGTGCACATGAAGGCGCAGCCCAGCGGATGTTCGCGCTCACCGGTATAGGCGCCGATCACCACGTCGAAATAGCGGTTGATGATGTCACGCAGGCAGGTGCAGGTGCCGTCGCAGGTCAGGACATTGTCCAGCTGTGTCTTGATGCCGTCCTGATAGCGTTCCATGGCCTTGATATAGAGGGCCTGCTTATCGCCGAAAGCGGCGGCGAGGCTGGGGCGGCTGACGCCGGTCGCCAGGGCGATGTCGTCGAGCGACGTCGCCGCGAACCCGTGCTTCCAGAACATCTTCAGCACTTTTTCAAGCACGGCGTCCGGATCGAAGGCGCGGGGCCGGCCGCGGCGTTTGCCGGCACAGGCAGCGGCGTCCATCCCAAGTCCCGAACAATAGTCGGTACCGGCAAGCTTCAGATCGGCCTTGAGGTCGTCCATGGCATTTCCTACGCACCTGCTACACACCGCAGGCTGGTGACACTTTTTGGCAGGAAGACGATTAGTCTGTCCTTGTTGTCTTCAGAGTAGCGCCGTTCCGGGCGCGTGAAAAGTCTGCTTTTTGCGGACCGCCGAAGGCTGCTTGAAAACGGCCTCCGGCACACTCTAACATATTTATTTGCGATGTCGCATAAAAATGTGTTTACAAAACGTCAGGCCGGGACTATTTGTTTGCGAGTTCGCACTAAATAGGGTCTCGCGGCGTATCCGCAAGACCCGTCAGTTCCGCGTACCCTTTCTCCCCGAAGGACTACTGTCATGCTGCCCACCGAAATCCTCGCGTCCGTCCATCGGGCGCGCCGTCAAACCCTGCTCGCCTTCGCCGCCGTTTCCGTTATCGGCGCAGGCGCGATCGCCACCATCGCCTTTGCCCCCAAGGCCGAAAGCCAGGCGGCTTCCCAGGCCGTGCCGGTATCGGTCGCCACCGTCTCCGAACAGAATGTCGAAAGCTGGACCGACTTTTCCGGTCACCTGGAGGCCGTCGAGCGCGTCGAAATCCGCCCGCGCGTCGCCGGCGCGGTCAAGGCCATCCACTTCCGCGAAGGTGCTTTGGTTCACACCGGCGACCTGCTGGTGACCATCGATCCGGCACCCTATCTGGCCGAAGTCAATCGCGCCAAGGCCAGTGTGGCCTCAGCCGAAGCCCGCCTGACGCTTGCCCGCTCCAACCAGGAACGCGCCCAGCGCCTGTGGGACGACCAGGCCATCTCCCGCGCCGATGTCGAAGCGCGCGACAATGAATTGAAGGCTGCCCAGGCCCAGCTGGAGGCTGCCCGCGCCGAGCTGCAAATCGCCAACCTGAACCTCAGCTATACCCAGGTGCGCGCGCCGGTCTCGGGCCGCGTCGGCCGCATCGAAGTCACGGTCGGCAATCTCGTCGCTTCGGGACCTCAGGCTCAGACCCTGACGACCCTTGTCTCGGTCAGCCCGATCTATGCCAGCTTCGATGCCGATGAGGCCATCGTCAACCGCACGCTCGAAGACCTGCGCGCCACCAATCGCAGCCAGATCGACCAGATCCCGGTCAAGCTGGAAACCGGCACGCCGGGTGAGGCGCCGATCGAAGGCAAGCTTCAACTGATCGACAACCAGTTCGACAATGGTTCGGGTACGCTCAAGGCCCGTGCCGTCTTTTCGAACGATGACGGCAAGCTGATCCCCGGCCAGTTCGTCCGCGTTCATATGGGCGCGGCCGTCACAAAGCCGGCGCTTCTGGTCTCGGAACTGGCCATCGGCACCGACCAGGACAAGCGCTTCGTCTATGTCGTCGGCGCCGACAAGAAGGTTTCCTATCGCGAAGTCACCCTTGGCGCCCCGGTCGGCAATCTGAGAGTCGTCAAGTCCGGCCTCAAAGCCGGTGAGCATGTCGTGGTCGACGGCGTTCAGAAGGTCGGTCCGGGTACGGTCGTCACCGCCCAGGCCGTGCCGATGGACAAGCTGGCCGTCGCTCCGAACGCTTAACTTAAGATACCCCACCACCACATCTCGTCCGCGTAAACGCGGTCTCGTGCGGTCCCCCTCCCCGACAAGTCGGGGAGGTACAGAAAATCGCTTCTGACTTATACCTCCCCAGCTTGCTGGGGAGGGGGACCATTCGCTTGTGCGAATGGTGGTGGGGCTTCTTTGCCCCAAACACACTCACGCCCAGCCACCGAGGGCTATCATGAACCTCTCAAAATTCTTCATCGACCGGCCGATCTTCGCAGGCGTCCTGTCGCTGCTCATCCTCATCGCGGGTCTGCTGTCGCTCCGCGTCCTGCCCCTGTCGGAATATCCGGAAGTCGTGCCGCCGCAGGTCGTCGTGCGCGCCACCTATCCCGGCGCCAACCCGGCCGTCATCGCCGAAACCGTCGCCGCCCCCATCGAGGAGGCGGTCAACGGCGTCGAAAACATGCTCTACATGTCGTCGCAAACGACGACCGACGGCGTGATGACCCTGACCGTCACCTTCAAGCTGGGCACCAACCCGGATCTGGCCCAACAGATGGTCCAGAACCGCGTCAGCCAGGCCGAAGCCCGTCTGCCAGCCGATGTGCGCGCGCTCGGCATCGTCACGCAAAAGAACCAGACCTCGCTGCCGCTGGTTATCCACCTGGTCTCGCCGAATGGCCGCTATGACGCGACCTATTTGCGCAACTACGCCATGCTGCACGTCAAGGACCGCCTCCAGGCCGTCAAGGGCGTGGCGCCGATCCAGATGTTCGGCGGCGGCGATTACGCCATGCGCGTCTGGCTCGATCCGCAGAAGGTCGCCGCGCGCGGCCTGTCGGCCGGCGACGTCACCGAAGCCATCCGGTCCGAAAACGTCCAGGCCGCCGCCGGCATCATCGGCGGCTCGCCCGCCCTGCCGGGCCAGGCGCTGCAGCTGTCGGTCAATGCGCAGGGCCGCCTGAAGACCGAAGAAGACTTCCGCAACATCATCGTCAAGACCGGAGCGGACGGTTCGGTCACCCGTCTCGGCGACATCTCGCGCGTTGAAATGGGGGCGTCCGACTATTCGCTGCGTTCGCTGCTCGACAACAAGCAGGCGGTCGCAATCCCAATCTTCGAGAACCCCGGCGCCAACTCGCTGCAGATGGCCAAGGACCTGAAGGCGGTCATGGCCGATTTGAAAAAGACCATGCCGGAAGACGTCGATTACCGCATCGTCTACGACACGACCGAATACGTCCAGGAATCGATCGATTCGGTCATCCACACCCTGCTGGAAGCCATCCTGCTGGTCGTTCTGGTCGTCATCCTGTTCCTGCAAACCTGGCGGGCCTCGATCATCCCGCTTCTGGCCGTGCCGGTCTCGGTCATCGGGACGTTTGCCGTCATGCATCTCTTCGGCTTCACCATCAACGCACTGACCCTGTTCGGCCTGGTGCTGGCCATCGGCATCGTCGTCGATGACGCCATCGTCGTGGTCGAAAACGTCGAGCGCAATATCGAAGCCGGCAAGACGCCGCGTGAGGCCACCTATCAGGCGATGCGCGAAGTCTCGGGCCCGATCATCGCCATTGCGCTTGTGCTCGTCGCCGTCTTCGTGCCGCTGGCCTTTATTACCGGCCTGTCGGGCCAGTTCTACCGCCAGTTCTCGCTGACCATCGCCATTTCGACGGTGATCTCGGCGGTCAACTCGCTTACCCTGTCGCCGGCCTTGGCCGCGCTGCTCCTCAAGGATCACCGCACGCCCAAGGACGGCCTGACCCGCTTCATGGACAAGTGGCTGGGCAGCTTCTTCGGCTGGTTCAACAAGCTGTTCCGTAGCGGTTCCGACCGTTACGCCAACAGCCTTGGCGGCGCCGTCAAGCGCAAGGGGCTGATGCTGGGCCTTTATGCCGGTCTGGCCGTCCTGGCCTTCGTCATGTTCAAGGTCGTGCCCGGCGGCTTCATCCCGCAGCAGGACAAGGCCTATCTGGTCGGCATGATCCAGCTGCCCGAAGGCGCCACGCTCGACCGTACGGAAGAAGTGACGCGCAAGGTCGGTGAGATCGCCATGAAGCAGCCCGGCGTCGCCCACGCGGTCCAGTTCCCCGGCCTGTCGATCAACGGCTTTACCATTTCGTCGTCAGCCGCCGTCGTCTTCCTGCCGCTCAAGTCCTTCCACGAGCGTCACGGTGACGCTGAAAGCGCCGGCGCCATCGC
>CBIHPL010000015.1:0-16074 GCA_966212005.1 uncultured Asticcacaulis sp. | reverse complement strand
GATCAGCGACGCCGAAGCGGCACGTTTCCTGCTCCAGGCCCAGTTTTCCGCGTCGGACGCAGATATCGCCGCCGTCAGGACGCAAGGCTATGCCGCCTGGCTGAGCAGCCAATACACGACCGCGATGAGCACGACCTTGTGGGACTGGCTCAACAGCCAGGGTTACAATGCCATTACCCAGGACAAGTATTACTTCAAGGTCGACGTTGCGGAAAATGGTCTCTGGCATCAGCTGATCGCTTCACAGGATCAGGTGCGCAAACGCATCGCCCTGGCCTTGTCAGAGCATTTCGTGGCGCCGTTCAACTCCACCAACCGGGGGCCGGCCTATATCGCCGCGGGCTACTGGGACATGTTGAATGCCAATGCATTTGGCACCTTCCGCGCTTTGCTGGAAGCCGTCACCCTTAACTTGCAGATGGGCATTTTCCTCAATGTCGCCGGCAGCCGGAAAGCGGACGACAACGGTCGCCGGCCGGACGAAAACTATGCGCGCGAGGTTATGCAGCTGTTCACCATGGGCCTGACCATGCTGAATACCGACGGCACGCCGAAAACGGATCTGTTCGGCAATCAGAATGATACCTTCAAGCAGGACGACGTTACCAACCTGTCGCATGTGTTCACAGGCTATGCCGCCGACGTCGCTGGCATGACGACCACGACGGTGGCCTGGGAATCGTTTGCGATCCGCGAGCCGACCTACGCACGGCGCCCGATGGTCGTCGTCAGGGGCGATCATTCGCCGGCGGGCGTTTCATTCCTGGGCACGACTATCGCCGCCGGTACCGCGGCCGAGGATGCCTTGCGAACCGCCCTCGATACACTGTGTGACCACCCGAATGTCGGACCATTCTTCGCCACCGCAATGATCAAGCGCCTGGTGACGTCCAATCCGACGCCGGCGTATGTCGGTCGCGTGGCCGCTGCGTTCAACAACAACGGCTCAGGCATACGTGGCGACCTCAAGGCGGTATGGACGGCGATATTCACCGATGTCGAAGCCCGCGCCCTGCCGGATGCAACGACGGGCGGCAAGCTGCGTGAACCGATCGTGCGTTTCGTCCAGTGGGCCCGCACTGCCGAAGTTGCGACAACGACCGGCAAATGGGCCATCGCCGACCTGTCCAGCATGCAGAGCCTGGGGCAAAGTCCGCTGCGGTCTCCGTCCGTCTTCAACTTCTTCCGGCCGGGCTATGTCCCGCCCAACACCGCCATGGCTGACAAAGGTATGGTGGCGCCGGAATTCCAGATCGTCAATGAGACGACGACGGCCGGCTACCTCAACTTCATGTTGACCTCCGTCAAGGCGGGCGTGAACGACGTCAAGCCGCAATATACATCGCTTCTGCAGAAGGCGGACGATGCCGCTGCCCTGATCGGCGCCGTCAATCTGCGCATGACCGGCAACCAGTTGTCACCCGGCACGGTTACCTTGATCCAGACCGCCGTCGCCGGCCTGCCCGCGACGACGGATGCCCAAAAGCAGACCCGTGTCCAGGCCGCGATCTTCCTGACGCTGGCCGCCCCCGAATACCTCATTCAAAAGTAGGTCCCTCCCATGATGATCGGCAAAACGCGGGACCTGACCCGCCGTGCTCTTTTTTCGCGCCTGGGCTCACTGGGCATCGTCGGCAGTGCCGCACCCTTCGCGTTGAACCTGGCGGCTGTCAGCGATGCCGCCGCCATGACCAGCAACGACTACCGCGCACTCGTCTGCGTCTTCCTGCATGGCGGCAACGACCAGTCGAGCACGCTCATCCCCTATGACTCGGCCAATTACGATCTCTACAGCGCCATTCGCGGCGGCGGTGCGGGCCAGACGGCCGGCGGCATCGCCTATGCGCGCGCCGACCTGGCCAACACGGCGCTGGCGCCGCGCGTCGTGCAGACCCTGACCGATAACCAGCAGTACGCCCTTTCGCCCTATCTCACAGGGCTCAAGGGTATGTGGAACCTGGGACGCCTGGCCGTGCAGCTCAATGTCGGCCCGCTGATGCAGCCGACCACGATTTCGCAGTACAAGAGTTCGAACCGGACAGCGAACCCGCTGCCGCCGCGCCTGTTCTCGCACAATGACCAGGCCTCGGTGTGGCAGTCGCTGGCGCCGGAAGGGTCCACCACCGGCTGGGCCGGACGGATGGGCGACCTGGCCATGGCCGGCAACGGCAACAGCCTCATGACCTGTATCTCGGCATCCGGCAACGCCGTCTTCCTGTCGGGGGAATCGGCCGTCCAGTATCAGATCGGTGCAACAGGGGCACTGCCGGTAAGCGGGCTGAAATCCCCACTGTTCGGCTCTTCGGCCTGCACCGACGCGCTCAGCAGCCTTATCAGCCAGCCGCGCGCGAACATCTACGAGGAAGAATACGCCAAGGTCCTGCGCCGTTCGGTCGCTTGGGAAGGTGTCGTCAATGATGCGGTCAATCCGGTGTCGCTGTCGACGAGCTTCGATCTCGACGGGCAGGCCAACCCTCTGGCCAACCAGCTGAAGACGGTCGCGCGCCTGATTGGCGCACGCCATAGCCTGGGCGTGAAGCGCCAGGTATTCTTCGTCCAGCTCGGCGGCTTCGATACCCACGATCATCAGAACCAGGATCACCCGGTCGTCATGTCCCGGCTGAACGAGGCGTTGACCGCTTTCTATACCGCCACGGTCGAAATGGGCGTTGCGGACCAGGTCACGACCTTTACGGCGTCGGACTTCGGCCGTACCCTGTCGTCCAACGGAACGGGTACGGACCATGGCTGGGGATCGCACCATTTCGTCATGGGCGGCGCGGTCAATGGCGGCCAGTATTATGGCACGGCGCCGCAGGTATCGGTGACCAGCGACGATCAGGTCGGCCAGGGGCGCCTGTTGCCCACGACCTCGGTCGACCAGTATGCCGCCACCCTGGCGCGCTGGTTCGGCGTCTCCTCATCGGAAATCGCCACCATCTTCCCGAACATCGGGCGTTTCGGAACCGCCGATCTCGGTTTCCTGGCTTAAAACAGTAAGGTGCAACCGGCGGAAGGCATTTGCAATCCGCCGGGATTTGCCGCTATATGTCCGCATCCGCGCGGCATTCTCTGTTTTTGTCGGGTTTCCTCGCGGCACGCCAAGATCCATTCTGTTCTATCTGGCGTATATATAGCGGGGCAGCCTGCTTTGCCGTCCGTATGCGCTTTTTCAGTCCACGGGGATGGAATCCTTAAGAAGATTTCCGAACTACTTATGCGCACAAAGCGCATACAGGTCGATATTTATAAGATGAGTAGAGACAAATTAAATTGTTCCGATTTACGCTGCGCACCCATTGGGGGAGGGCCTGTTGGCTAGCAGCGTCAATACTTTGCGCATACTTCATCTCGGCTCACTGTACGCACCCTACTCCTTCGGCGGCGCCGAGCGCGTGACGGAAGTCCTGGCGGAACACCAGGCTGCCGCAGGCCACGAGGTCGCGGTCGCGCATCTTGTTCCCGCCGCGCAGCATGAAACAATCCGCAACGGCGTGCAGATCAAGCCGATGGCGCACCGCAACCTGTTGTGGATCGAAGAGACGGGCAAGTTCCCGGCGCCGCTGCGCATGGTCAACAAGATTTGCAGCATTTTCAACGTGCTGATTGCCGGCGATGTCGGAGCCATTCTCGACCGGTTCAAGCCCGATGTCCTTCACACCCACTCGATGGTCGAACTGCCGCCCATGGTCTGGGCGGAGGCGCGCAAGCGCGGCGTCGCCGTGGTGCACACGCTTCACGACTATGACCTGCTGTGCGTCCGCGCCGCCCTGTTTCGCAACGGCAGGACCTGCGAACGCCAGCACACCGGCTGCTCGGTGATATCGGCCTGGAAACAGCGGTTCCAGGACAATATCGACGTTGTCGTTGCTGTTTCCCGCCACGTGATGGATATCCATGAGCGCTACGGCGTGTTCAGGGATATGCAGCCGGAGCGCAAGCGCGTCATCCTCAACCCTGTCGCCCTCACGCCGGTTCGGGATATCCCGGCCAGGACAACAGCCTTTACCTTCGGATATCTCGGCAGCATCAAGACCGAAAAGGGAATGGACGTCCTGATAGAGGCCTGCCGCGCCTTGCCGGAAACCGGCTGGCAGCTCAAGGTCGCCGGCAACGCGCCGGGCGGCATGGAGCCATGGAGGGCCAAGGCCGCCGGGCTTCCCATCGAATTCCTGGGCTTCCAGGATGCCGCCACCTTCCTGTCGTCGATCGATACGCTGGTCGTGCCGTCCACCTGGGCAGAGCCGTTCGGGCTGACCGTGATCGAGTCCTTCGCCATGGGCGTTCCGGTCATATGTTCGGATGTCGGCGTCATGCCGGACATCGTCGGCAGCGTTACTCCGGACTGGGTCGTGCCCGCGTCTGACGCCGGCGCCCTGGCCTACCGCATGCAACAGGTGCTTGCCGGCGGCCGCGGCGCCCTGCCAAAGCCGCCCGCATTCGACGCCGTGATCGAAGCGGTGAAGCCAGTCCGCATTCTGGACCAGTATCAGGACGCCTATCGCGACGCGATAGCCATGCGCGCGCCCGTTTAAGCCTTGATATTGATAAAGTCGCGTTGCCGGCCGTTGAGCCGCACGGCGGTCAGCACGCCGGTCTCATAGGTTCCCGTATCGACGCCGATCCGCCACTCCTGATTGACGGGCTCCATCGTCGGTGTATGGCCGTGCACGACGACATAGTCGCAGGCCCTGGGCACACTCAGGAACTCGTCGCGAATCCACAGGAAGGTCTCGGGACCCTGTTCCGACAGCGGCTTCTTGGGCGAAACGCCGGCGTGAACGAACAGATAGTCGCCGGCCTGGAACAGGTATTTCATGCGCTGGATAAGTTCGCGGTGGGACGCCGGCAAGCGGCGGCGCAACTCTTCGCGCACGGCTGCGGCCGTGCTGCGGAAATCCAGGTTGAACGGCACTTCCACGCCATAGGAGGTCGCGCACGTGTCGCCTCCGTATTTGAGCCACATGGCGTCGCCAGTGTTCAGGAAGTTCATCATCGCCCATTCATGGTTGCCGATGAGGACCTCGAGGTCGCACCAGCCGCGGCCGGCATCGATGTGGCTCTGCATGCGCAGGATTTCGTCGATTACCCGCGACGATGATGGGCCACGGTCGATATAGTCGCCCAAAAGCACGACGCGCGGCGTCACCCGGAACGACTGGGCGTCCAGGCGGATTTTTTCCAGCAGGCCGCAGAACTGATCGAACATGCCGTGGACGTCGCCGATCGCATAGGTCAGGCGGTCGATCTCGGCATTATTGAAAGTCTGCGGTTTCTTTTTGAAAAGGCCGAACAAGGTGTACGAGACTCTGTGAATGCGGTGGACGGGGCGCGTTTATCGCAGTGCAAGCCTATAATATGCGGACAATTCATGCGCATACAAGTGCGCGGGGGCAACAGCCCGCGCCTCAGGCGCAATCTATATTGCATTGCAACACAAAGAAAGGCATATCATTCATTTGCCGGGGGAGCGCAAGAGGAAATCTGACTTGGGCCGGACCAACCTGTTCAGTACCGCCTTGCACCGCGTGTCGCAGGCCGCCCCTGATGCCGTGATAAAGAACCTTCAGATTCTCAGGTTTCTAGCGGCGTGTCTGGTCCTGTTCGAACACGCGCAGTACGAATCCACCACCAGGCCCTTCATAGACAACAGCCACTACAAGGTCGTGGACTTTTTCTTCTGGCCAGGCGGCGTGGACATCTTCTTCGTCATCAGCGGCTTCATTATGTACACCATCGGCAGCCAGAAGTTCGGCACGCCCGGAGCGCCGACCGACTTCATGCTGCGCCGGATCATTCGCGTCGTCCCCAGCTACTGGGTCTTCACCACATTGATGATCATGGCGGCCGCGGTATTCAGCGGCAGCGTCGACAAGGGCAGCATGTCGCTCTCCGACATTCTCTTCTCCTACCTGTTCATTCCCTACGTCAACGCCTACGGCGCCTATTACCCGGTCCTGTCCCTGGGCTGGACGCTGAATTACGAGATGCTCTTTTATGTCCTGTTTGCGCTGGCCCTGTGTTTCGATCTTCGTAAGGGGATGCTGTTCGTCGTCGGCTGCCTGGCGGTGCTGGGCATAGGGGGCATGACGGGATGGGTTAAGGCGCCTGTGCTTGCCTTCTGGTTCAACTCCATTGTCCTGGAGTTCGTGTTCGGTATTGGCCTGGCGTGTCTCTATCGAAAGGGATGGCGCCTCAGCGCACCTCTGGGGATCGGACTGTTCCTTACCGGCGTCGTGCTGATCATGCTGGGCAAGCACAATCATCTCGATATCACCGCCCTGGACTATCGCGCCCTTTGGCTGGGGCTTCCAGCCCTGATGATGTGCGCCGGTCTGGTCATGATCGAACGGCCCGGACCCGGCAACCCGGTCGTGCAGGCCCTTGTCTTTGGCGGTAACATATCCTTTGCGCTCTACCTGTCCCATCCGTTCGCCATCAACATCGTCGGACTTGTGTTCAAGAAGACAGGCTGGGACCAGCCGACCCTGTTCATCGCCACGGCGATGGTTGCCGCCTTGTGCGGCGCGGCGGTCTTTTATCGTCTGGTCGAAAAGCCTGTAACCGCCATACTGAATGGGTGTTTGCGCAAAAAGCCTGTCCCAGATGCGGGCTGATCGTTGTGCCTTTTTGACCCGTTTCGCTCAAATCGTGTTGCAGGCGCGAAAACATTTACTCTCCCAACAGGAGAAAACGGTTCTCATCGGCCGGCTTCTGGTTAATAGGTTCATACTGTGCAAATGGCTACCTGCTTAAAAAAGCAGAAAAAGACTGGCCGGCACTGATCCTTTATGCGGTATAATTTCAAGGTGTTATTAGATAGGTGGTGCCCGGAGGGCGAAAGCCTGCCAGGTGGCACCAAAGGCGTCAGCGTCAGCCATGCCATTAAGAAACGTCGTAAAAAATAAATTAAAGCGGATTGCCCCTTCGCTATTGCAATAATTTCTGCATAGCGGCATAATTCTTGTAGGGGCGATGATAACGCGAGAGGTGTAGTCATGCCGGATACCGTTGAGTCTACGCATAGCCTGTATGAGGCACAGCCGATCGCCAACAGCGGTGAGAAAAAGGCGGCCCAAATGAATAACCCCCTTGTTGCACGCAGCATCTGTAAGCGTATTCTGGATGTCGCCGTGGCTTCGATGGCGCTGGCTTTTCTTCTGCCGGTCTTTCTCGTTGTCGCTGCGCTGATTACCATCGAGTCCAAGGGCGGTGTTTTCTTCCTGCAACGCCGGACCGGCCTTAACGGCAAGATCTTCCAGATTTACAAGTTCCGCAGCATGCGTGTCGCCGAAGACGGCGACAAGGTCGTGCAGGCCAAGCAGAACGACGACCGCGTCACCATGGTCGGCCGTTTTATCCGCAAGACCTCGATCGACGAACTGCCCCAGCTTCTCAATGTGCTGAAGGGCGACATGTCGCTGGTGGGGCCGCGTCCGCACGCTCTTGCCCATGATGGCGAATTCGCGAGCAAGGTCCCCGCCTATCAGGGTCGCTTTCAGGCCCGTCCGGGTCTGACCGGTCTGGCCGCCATCCGCGGCTACCGCGGCGAAATCAAGACCCACGCCTGTATAGAAGGCCGCGTCAATGCGGACAACGAGTATATCGAGAGCTGGTCGATCTGGAGCGATGTCATGATCATCGCCAAGACGGTCCCGATGATCTTCCGCGACAAGAACGCCTACTAGGCCTCGACACATGGTTTAAGGAAAAGCCCGGCGGAAACGCCGGGTTTTTTATGCTTTGGAGCGGATGGACGGAATCACCATTCCGACCTGGTGTTTGTTTTGTCGCGACATCCAGGGCGAAACGAAGTTCGGCGTAGCCAAACCGCTCACACTTTTGGCCACGCCGAACTTCGTTTCGCCATATCGCTCCAGGATCCGTGCCCGATCAGGATGAAAGATTGGCCGGTGGAATGGGTGCCTTGGGCCGGCCTGACAGAACCTTGCCGGCCCGGATGCCTGGCCGTTCGATGAGGGTGTAGGTCAGGTGCGCCAGCGCGATGGTCGCGGGCAGAACAAGAGGCACGTAGATCAGGCTGTCGACGCGTGTGAACCGGAACAGGTTGATGACAGTATCGTGCAGCAGATAGACCGAATAGCTGACCGTGCCGATATAGATCAGTATCCGGCTGTAGCCACCGCGCCAGCCAAACAGCAAGCCCAGGAAAACGGCCGTCGCCACCGACCAGTTGAGGAGGATGCACAGGAACGAAATGCCCGGTTTGGCAGCGTCGCGGAAGACCGCATAGGATACGAACATGATCGCCATGGTCAGCAACAGCGATGTCGCGAAATAAAGGCGATAGCGGCGAAGGTCGAGCGCATCCGTCCGAACGAGATAGGTGATGTACCCCAGGAAGAAGCTGACCAGGAAGGCGATCTTGCCAAAGGGCAGTTGACGGTGAACGGCGACGTTCAGGACCAGGAATGCCGCCAGAAACGCCATCAGCCCGAGATAAAGCTTTCCCGCATCCTTCTCGCGCCGGATGAATACCAGACCGGCGAACAGGACATACCAGACCAGTTCGAGAAACAGCGTCCAGCTCGGCCCGCCGTAGTTCGGCAACCCGATCCATTCCTGGACGAAGATGACGTGCGCCAAAAGGCTTGGCCCCAGGTCGGGACCTGCCGTGCGGAACAGGACAAACGCCAGGGCCAGGTTAAGCAGGATGACAAAGATGTAGAGCGGATAGATGCGGAATATCCGCGCCAGCCAGAAGGCCTTCAGGTCCCGCCCGGATCCGGCCTGTGAATAGGGAATGACGTAACCGCTGATCATGAAAAAGATGAGCACGCCAATCTGGCCGAAGTTTATGACGTTCTGGTGGACGTAATTGATCAGCGCATTGTCATAATGCTCGACCGAATGCTGAAGCACCACCAGTATGGCGGCCAGTCCCCTCAGGACATCTATCGAGGCTAGTCGTCTGGGATCGGCCATCGTCACCTGCTTGCGATCGGGCTGCGGCGCCACGGACATGAACTGGGGACGTTAACGCCTTCAGATACGCTGTCAACAATGCTTTCGCATATGCGAAATTTTATGCCGCTCCCGCCCGGAAATGGCGGCTTATACTCTTGACGGCGGCAACATATCCAATCATTACAATGATATTGCCGCCGTGAGGGGCTTTGCTGGGTTCGTGTTCACGCTCGCGCAAAGACATGACGGCATCGTCCGTAAGGGCGCTTTAATTCGACGCCTTTTGTTTCTGCAAACCCGGCCGCTGGGCGGCCCGGTGTTATTTATAACGTGGCTGCCGGTCCGGCGCCTGATTTAATGCAATGACGTTGAGATGGTGACACATGGCCCCAGACAAGTTGGCCCCAGACAAGTTGGCCCCAGACAAGTCGGCTAAAAGCAGGTCGGCTTCAGCCAAGATGGCTGAAGGCAAGACGGCCGAAGGGCGGTCGGTCCGCCGCACCCCCTTCGTGGCAAAATTCGGCGCGGCCGTGCTTGCGCTGCTGCTGGTGCGCCACACCTTTGGCGGCGCAATCCGCATGGTGCTGCAAAACCTGAATCTGAATGTCGTCTGGTTTGTTCCCGACGCGCTGATTTCAATCGGCATTGCCTTGAGCTTCCTGGCGGCCTTCCGGTCCCGCGAGCCGTTGCGCCGCAACGTCATGTTCCTGTCGATCGCCTTCATGGTCCTGCCCGCTGTGATAGGCTACCTGAACGGCAACAATCCGCTGTCGATCATATCGGCCTACAAGATCGTGGCGCCGCTCGTCTTCTGCATGAATACGCCCTTCCTGCTGAGGGAGATGAGCCGGCGCTATTTCATCCTTTGGTGCGTGCTGCTGGCGGCGACGATCCTGTTCCTCATCGGTAATCAGTTCATGGACTACCCGTGGGTCGGCAGCAAGTTCTCGCAGTTCGGCGTCGAAAAGGACATGTCGCGCGAATGGTACGCAGGCTACCTCCAGGACGGCACGACCCAGCGCGTGACCAAGGCGCGCCTGGCCGGCGCCTCGGTGGCCAGCGTGTCGGCGGCGGCCCTGATCGTTCTTTTCTATTGTCTGATCCGTACGCGCCTCAAGAACATCTGGGTCGAGCTGCTGGTCGTCATCGCCGGCGGATATGGCCTCTGGCTGACCGACAGCAAGACGACCTATATCTGCCTGCCGATGATCTTTATCGCCTGCAACCTGATGGATCCGCCGGAGAAGCTTCGCCAGATTCTGCGCTTCGACATCAAGGCCGTGTCGCAGCAGGCCATGTCGTATCTGTTCCTGGCGGCCGGCATCATCCCGATAATCATCGGCTTTTCGCGCGACCCCATCCCTTATTTCGCCTACAACAGCTTCCAGGACCGGATCAATTTCACCTGGCCGTCTTCCATGCTGCGCATGAAGGAGATCGGCGGCGACGGCGCCTATATATGGGGAGCGGGCTACGGCTCATTCGGCAGCCCGGCCATCTATAGCGGCAAATACATCCTGACCACCTCGGCGGTCGACAACTTCATGATGTATAACTTTGCTATTTGCGGCCTTATGGCTATAGCTCTTTATTACCTCTGCGCCCGGATCATAACCAGGGCGGAAGGCACAGCCTATGCCCTTTTTGTCGCGCTTATTCCGTTCAGCTTTGCAACGAGTAACGAAGGGGCCGAAACCATGCTCATGGTCGGCCTCGCCATTTCCAATATCATTTACGCACACCGCATACAGTACTCGCCATTCAAGCTAAAAATGAAAGTCCTCTACTGACTTTTCACGGCCCGGGCCTTGCAAGGCACGGGCACACACCCCGGAGCCATCATTCGGTGTTTTATGTTGCGTCGCAACATATTCTCGTTATGATGCTCTATACACAAGAACCTCATTCCAAAAGGGTTTCATGCTCGCTTCCTGCCTTATTTTCGCCCCTTCGCAGCGCGTATCTTTCGCGACCGCGTTGACTCAAATCGATACAGCCATGACGGAGCGGCGCTAACATGAACGTCTTCATTACGGGAACCGCGGGCTTCATCGGCTTCCATCTTGCGCGCCGCCTGCTTAGCGAAGGCCATACCGTCCATGGCTACGACGCCATGACCGAATATTATGACCTGCGCCTGAAACACGCCCGTCTCGACATCCTGAAGGCGGAAGCCGGCTATACCCACACCCAGGCCCAGCTTGAGGACATGGACGCTCTCACCAAGGCCGCCACCGCGTGCCAGCCCGACGTCATCGTCCACCTGGCCGCCCAGGCGGGCGTCCGCTACAGCCTCGAACAGCCGCGCACCTATGTCAGCTCGAATCTGGTCGGCTCGTTCAACATCCTCGAAATCGCCCGCATCCTGAAGCCCAAGCACCTGATGCTGGCCTCGACCTCTTCGGTCTACGGAGCCAATGAAAAGGTGCCGTTCGAAGAAGCCGACAAGACCGACGAGCCGATGACGCTTTACGCCGCGACGAAGAAGTCGATGGAAGTCATGGCGCACTCATATGCTCACCTGTGGAAAATCCCGACCACGGCGTTCCGCTTCTTTACGGTTTACGGCCCCTACGGCCGTCCCGACATGGCGCTGTTCAAGTTCGTTGCCGCCGCCGGCAAGGACGAAGCGATCGACGTCTATGGCATGGGTCAGCAGGAGCGCGACTTTACCTATATCGACGACCTGGTCGAGGCCATCGTCAAGCTGATCCCCGTTATTCCCTCCGAAGACAACCGCGTGTCGGAAGACAAGGCGCGCGACACCCTGTCGAAGCTGGGGCCCTTCCGTATTGTCAATCTCGGCGGCGGACAGCCGGTCGGTCTGATGCCCTTCATCGACACCATCGAAGAGGCGCTGGACAAGCCGCTGACCAAAAACATGCTGCCGATGCAGAAAGGCGACGTGCCGCGCACCTATGCCAGCCCAAGGCTCCTGCAGGCACTCACCGGCTTCCTGCCGAATATAGATGTTAAACAAGGCGTCACTGCGTTTGTGGACTGGTTCCGCGCGTACAACAGCAAGGCGTCCTGAACACAAGGCTGATCTCATGCCCCAGGTCCTGGTTCTCGGAAAGTATTACCCGCCGTTCTCCGGCGGCATCGAAGTAAATACCCGCGATGTCAGCGAGGCCTTGGCCAAGGGGCATGACGTCACCGTCTATTGTTTCAACCACGAACGCGGCACCAAGGTCGAGACGATCAACGGTGTCCGCGTCAAACGGTTCGGCATGCTGGCCAACGTCAAAAGCCAGCCTGTCAGCCTGTCCATGATCCTTGAGATCGCCAGGGCCGATCCGGACATCGTGCATTTCCACGCTCCGAACTTCGTGGCCAATGCCGGCCTGTGCCTGATGCTGCTGATGGGCAAACGGCCCAAGATCGTTGTTACCCACCATACCGACATTTTCGGACGCAAGGTCCTCAAGAACCTGCTGATGCCGCTGTACCGCTTCGTGCTCAACCGCTCGACCTTCGTCATCGTGACGTCCGGAAAGATTATCGAGATTTCCGACGAACTGCACCAGGGCCCGCACTACCGGGTTATCCCCCTGGGCATCAACCCGGCGCAGTTCGCCGTTGAAACCCTTGAGGCTCCGGATCCCGGTCCCAAGCCGATTGGCTTCCTGGGTCGCCACGCCCGCTACAAGGGGCTGGGCGTCATGCTCAACGCCCTGTCGAAGCTGCCCGGCGTTCGCGCACGAATCGCCGGCGACGGCCCTTACCGCGCCGAGGCAGAGGAGCTGGCCGACAGCCTGAACGTCAAGGATCGCGCCGATTTCCTGGGCGATATCAGCAACATGCAGGAGAAGATCGCCTTCTACAAATCGATCGGTGTCTTCGTCTTTCCGTCGACGGAAGTGACCGAAACCTTTGGCATCTCGCAACTTGAGGCCATGCTGATGGGCGTGCCGGTCGTGGCGTCGAACCTGCGCACCGGCGTTACCGACGTCGCCATCCATGAAGAAACGGCGCTGCTGATCGAACCGGGAAATTCCGAACAGCTGACCGCCGCCATAGCCCGCCTGCGCGAAGACGAAGATCTGCGCGAACGGTTGACCGCCAACGCGCGCGAACACGTCCTGACGCGCTTCACCCACGATGTGATCATTCGCCAGACGACTGAGCTGTTCGACGAAGCCCTGGCTGAAAAAAAGACGCTGGCCGATGTCGCGTGACCCGGCGGAGCTGTTCATCAACGGCCGCTTCCTGACGCAGGACCTGACCGGCGTTCAGCGCTACGCGTCCGAAATCGTCAAGGCGCTGGATGGCCTGCTCCATGCCGCGGGTCCCGGCGCGCCGAAGTGCCGCCTGCTGGCGCCCAAGGGCGCGGATGCCGCCCATCTTGGTCTCAAGTCCATGGAATTTGCCACCGGCGGACCACTTAACGGCCACCCATGGGAACAGACCTGGCTGGCGGCGGCCGCGTCAGGCGGCGTCCTGGTCAACCTGTGCAACAGTGGCCCCGTTCTGCACCCGCGCGCCCTGACCGTCATCCACGATGCGGTCGTTTACCGCATGCCGCAGCACTTCTCGGCCAATTACCGCCGGCTGCACCAAACCCTTGGCCGCGTGCTCGGCCGGAATTCGCGTATCGCCACCGTATCGCACTTTTCGCAAGGCGAACTGGGTGAAGTGCTCGGCATCGACCCTGAGCGCATAGCCGTTATTCCCAACGGCACGGACCATATAGCCCGTGTCGTGCCGGACGACAGCGTAACGGCGCGCAAAGGGCTGCAGCCGGGTCGCTATTTCCTGTTCGTCGGCTCGCCGGCGCCGCACAAGAACCTGGCAACCGCGCTCAAGGCCTTCAGCGGCCTGGGCGACAATGGCATGACCTTTGTCGTCGTCGGCGCGGCCAAGTCGAAGGTCTTCGGCGATGGCGGCCTGGATGTGCCGGACAATGTTGTTTTCACCGGCCGGCTGACCGACGAAGAGATCGCCGGCCTGTACCGCCAGGCAGCCGCCTTTGTCTTTCCCAGCTTCTATGAGGGCTTCGGCATCCCGCCGCTCGAAGCCATGGTTCATGGCTGTCCGGTCCTGGCGTCGGATATTGGCTCTTGCCGCGAAGTCTGCGGCGACGCCGCCCTGTTCTTCCCGCCGAACGACGCCGGGGCCCTGACAAATCTCATGGCCCGCATCGTCGCCCAGCCCGAAACCGCAGGGGCCCTGCGCGACAAGGGCCGGGCGCGGGTCGATCACTACAGCTGGCACGCCAGCGCAGGCAAGCTGCTGGATCGGCTCTATCAGGGCGACCTGCTGCGCGGCCACGCACCCCAGCTCAAGGCCGCGGCATGACGGCACGTTCGGCGGAGAATCGCTTCTTCGGCAAGCTGAAACAGGATGTCGCCATGTGGGAGATCGCCTGGCAAAAGAAGGCGTCCTTCGGCATGGTCGTGCGGCTTCTGGTATTCGAGGGCGGGTTTCAGTTCGTTACCTTGCTGCGTCTGGTCGAAGCGTCCGGTCGCGTGCCTCTGATCGGCTCCTTCCTGTCGCTTGTCGTGCAATACTGGACCAACCGTTTCTTCGCTTGCGATATGGCGCGACGCCTGACCATCGGGGGCGGCCTGTTCGTGCCGCATCCGACCGGCATCGTGGTCGGCGCGGATGTCGTCATCGGCCGCAATGTCAGCCTGCTGCACCAGGTGACGATCGGGCGCGTCCGCCCGGAAACCCATACCGCTCCACGCATCGGCGACGGCGCCTATCTCAGCCCCGGCGTGAAGATCATGGGCGACATTGCCATTGGCGAAGGCGCCATGATCGGCGCCAATTCGGTTGTATTGGATGACATACCCCCTCACGCGGTCGCCGTCGGATCTCCGGCGCGCATCGTCAAGGGAAAAGAGTTGCTGAGCGTTGTCTGATGTTTTGCCTGGTCGCGATGCGCGTGCGAAAAACCGCTGACACTTTTTCCCGCATCGCTAAGCGTGTGCATGTGCGAGATAATGGATTTACTCCGCCAGACTTGCATGTTAACGCTTTCCCAGTGACAGCGTATGGGGCGATATTGGCGTAAACAGATCTGGATGGTACTGCTTTCAGATGATGGATCGGTGATATGTTCAATATTTTCAGAAGCACAGCTTCAGCGGTTTCTTTGCCAGCTCAGCAGCAGGACGGCACCCACGTCACATTTTTCGGAACTGAGCCACGGCCCTGAACGTACAGTTCCGCTGAACCCGTTCGTTTTGCATCGCAATATAATTTGAGCTTTCCGCGACTGCGCGCAGCTCGACTTTGGACGACATGACCTAATGCAACTAAAGATTTTCGACATCGATGGACCGGTCCTGATCCTGCCGAAAAAGCTCGGCGATTCCCGTGGCTATTTCATGGAAGCCTTCAAGGACAACTGGTTCCGGGAGAATGTCGCGGACATCGGCTTCGTTCAGGATAATCAGTCGCTTTCAGCCCAGGCGGGCACGGTCCGCGGCCTGCATTACCAGGAAGCGCCCATGGGTCAGGGCAAGCTTGTGCGCTGCCTGAAAGGCGCGATTTTCGACGTTGCGGTCGATGTGCGTCCGGGATCGGCAACCTTCGGCAAGTGGATCGGCGAGACGCTGACCGCCGAAGGCGCGGAACAGCTGTGGGTGCCCGAAGGGTTCCTGCACGGCTTCTGCACGCTGAAGCCGGACACCGAAGTCTTTTACAAGGTCACCAATCCCTACAGCCCGGCGCACGATCGCGGCATTGCCTGGAACGATCCGGAGATCGGCGTTGAATGGCCGGTCAGCGCGGACGAAGCCATTCTGTCCGACAAGGACAAACTGCTGCCGCCGCTTCGCTCGCTCGTGGCTTAACTCAGAAAGGCATTTCCATGCGTATATTGGTAACGGGCGGGGCTGGCTTCATCGGATCGGCGCTGGTGCGCTATCTGGTCGCGGAAGAAAAGGCCGAGGTGCTGAACCTCGACAAGCTGACCTATGCCGGCAATCTCGACTCCCTTAAGCCCATTGAAGGCGCGAACAATTACAGCTTCGTGCAGGCGGACATCTGCGACCGCAACGCCGTCGTCGCCGCCATCGAGGGCTTCAGGCCCGACCACATCATGCATCTGGCGGCCGAAAGCCATGTCGACCGGTCGATCACCGGCGCCGGTGACTTCGTCCAGACCAAAGTCGTCGGCACCATCACCATGCGGGA